>CAYMTI010000010.1:0-11519 GCA_964393315.1 uncultured Planctomycetia bacterium | reverse complement strand
AATTCTTTTTACTATGTGGTAAAGTTACAGGATATAGGTAGATAACACTTTAAGAATGACTTTGCAATGATAATATGTTATGATAATAACTAAATTTTCCGCATTTGGAAATAAAAAACCTAAAACACACAACATATGACCAATAAAAAGCTTATAAAATCTACAAGTTTGATAGGAATGGCTACGGTAACCAGCAGGGTGCTGGGGTTCGTTAGGGATATTATTTTTGCCGATAAATTCGGTACGGGTATCTTTGCGCAGGCTTTTGTCGTAGCTTTCCGGCTTCCTAATATGCTCAGGGATATGGTAGGCGAGGGGGCTACTGATGCGGCAATTGTTCCTATTCTTACTGAATATAAACATACAAAGAGTGAAAGGGAATACTGGGACGCGGCGCAGGTGATACTTAATTTAATGTTGACTGTCCTTGTTCTTGTTTCGGTTATCGGTGTGATTTTTGCCCCGTTATTAGTCCGTATTATAGCTCCGGGGTTTTTGCGTACACCTGAAAAATTTGAAACGACAGTAATGCTTACCAGGATAGTTTTCCCTTATATCCTTTTCCTGGGAATGGTAGCTTATAGTAAGGGGGTTCTTAATTCTCTTAATTATTTTACGACACCGGCTTTTTCCCCTGTTATTTTAAATTCGACATTGATATTATCTCTTCTCTTTCTTTGTCCTTTTCTTGGCGTAAAAGGTGTTGTTTACGGGGTACTTATCGGTGGCTCTATGGAGGTCCTTTTGCAGCTACGGCCTTTAAGGTCAAGGGGTTTTCATATCGGAAAAGGGTTTAAGATAATGCACCCGATAGCGAAAAGGGTCTTTACTTTGCTATTACCGAGGGCGGTGGGTACTGCTGTTTATCAGATGAGCGTACTTGTTGATACTGTACTGGCGTCTCTGGGTTGGATAGTAGGCGCCGGAGGCGTGGCCGCTCTGTATTATTCAAACAGGCTTGTACAGCTTCCCCTCGCGGTTTTCGGGATATCTCTCGCTACGGCGGCATTACCAAAAATGGCCAGGGAAGCTTCTTTGCGGGATTTTGATGCGTTTAAACGAACTATTTCTTTTTCTTTGAGAACGGTTTTTATGGTCATGCTGCCGGCGGCGGCGGGATTGATGGTCCTGGCAAAGCCTATTATGCAGATACTATTCGAAAGAGGAGCATTTACATCTTACTCCACGGATATTACAGTGAAGGCTTTATTTTTTTACAGTTTCGGGCTTTTTGCCTATGCAGGGATAAAGATCCTGGTGAGCGCCTACTATTCCATGGGTGATACCAGGACGCCAGTGAAAACGGCTTCCTGCGCACTTTTTGTGAACATAATACTGAACTTGGCTCTTATGTGGCCGTTGAAAATAGGAGGGTTGGCGCTCGCGACATCAATAGCCGCAGTTATGAATTTTGTAGTTCTTTACGTACTGCTGATCAGAAGAATAGGGGATATAGGCACAAGAGAGATAATATCGTCTTTTGTTCGTGTCATTGTCTCATCAGTTATCATGGGTGTTTTTACCTGGTATTGTTCTTACCGGGTTTTTACTTTTTCCCGAGTTTCGGGTATATCAGGTATTCTCTCTCTATGTTGTATTATTGCCGCCAGCTTTATAGTATATGTCGCAGCGGCCTATATCCTGCAAGTAGAAGAGTTGAAGAAAGCTTTTAAGTTCTTAAAAAAACGGCGTAATGTATAATAACGAACGGTCTAAAATAAAAGAAAAAATAAAGAACCTTCCGAATACTCCCGGGGTCTATAAGTTCTTGGACAGTAAGGGGAGAGTTATTTATGTGGGTAAGGCCAAAAATCTGAAGAAACGCGTATCTTCTTACTTTCGCAAAGGCAAAGCCCATGATGCCCGGATCGAAAAAATGAAAAGCGAAATCAGAGATATCGCCCTGATCAATGCTTTTTCAGAAGCTGAAGCTTTAATATATGAAGCGGGCCTGATCAAAGATCTTTGTCCCAGATTCAATGTGGAACTTAAAGATGATAAATCTTATCCTTTTCTCAAGCTTACGGTAAACGAGGATTTTCCCCGACTTTTTGTTACAAGGAAACGCGTTAAAGATGGAGCCCGGTATTACGGCCCTTACGTTAACGCTACTTTGCTCAGAGACGCGTTATCGTTCATGAAAAAAGTCTTCAAACTTAGAAGTTGTAAATGTTTGCATAAGAAAGTATGTCTTGAATATCACATAGGGCAATGTGACGGTCCCTGTGAGGGCAAAGTGTCAAGGAAAGAATACGCCCGGATAGTAGAACAGGTCAAAATGTTCCTTGAAGGTAAAAAAGCGGATCTTATAGTGGATCTCGAGAAGGATATGTTCAGGGCCTCAAAGAAAAAGGATTATGAAAAAGCTCTTGCTGTAAAAAATCGTATACAGGCGCTGACCAGTATACAAAAGATGCATGACAGGGCAAAAAAACCTGTTTTTGGGGAATTGGAAGAATTGAAGAACGCGCTAGGGCTCAGTGATATTCCGCTGCATATAGAATGTTTCGATATTTCAAATACCGGGGGTGTTCTGGCGGTCGGTTCTATGGTCAAATTCGTGGCCGGACAGCCTAAAAGATCGGGTTACAGGAAGTTCAAGATCAGGGAGATCAAAGGGGTAGACGATTATTCCATGATACGTGAGGTTGTAAGAAGACGGTATGCCCGGGTGATCAAAGAAGGTTCGAGATTACCTGATCTTATTCTCTTTGACGGGGGCTGGGGGCATTTGAATGTTGCCAGGGAAGAACTTGTTAGCATGGGGCTTGATAAAATAAATATCGCGAGTATAGCGAAAGAGTATAATCATGTATACGTACAGTCCCGGAAAATGCCCGTAAGGTTTTCACCCGGATCGGGAGTGTTGCTGTTTATACAAAGGATAAGGGATGAAGCGCATAGGTTTGCCATTACTTATCACAGAAAGTTGAGAAGAGAAGAAAAGTTTGACACCGAGCTAAGAAAAATAAAAGGTGTAGGCCCGGTGTATGAGAAAAAACTCATCGAAGCGGTCGGCGGCATTGGAAAAATAAAAAAACTTTCAAAACAGGAATTGATCCTTTTGGGAATAAACAAAAAAACGGCGGGAAATATAAAGGATTACTATAAGAACAGATAAGCGCTTTACAGTATTATACTCTGTTGTTATAATGCCAGCAGTTGGAGGGGAAGAAATGATAGAAGAATTGCGAGAATTAGTCAGAAGCCTTGATAATAAGTTTGACGAGTTAAGGGGGTATCTTTGACCTGATCGAAAACCAGAAAAAGATGCGTGAATTGGAGGAAGAACTTAATTTACCCGAAATATGGAAGAACCAGGAAAAAGCAAATGAGCTTTCCCGTCAACTTCGAGCCCTGCGGTCTGTAGTAGGGCCTTATCAGGATATAAAGGAAAGGCATGATGCTGTAAAAGAGCTTGCCGATATAGTTGAAGAGGATGATAACGATTCTCTTGATACGCTTATGTCTGAAATAAGGCAGGTAGAGTCGGATATAGATAAACTGGAATTTAAATGTTTGTTAAGCGGAGAGGCGGACAGATGTCACGCTATTTTAAGCATAAATTCCGGAGCCGGTGGGACGGAATCCTGTGACTGGGCCAGCATGCTTCTCAGGATGTATATGCGCTGGGCGGAAGTACACGGCTACACTTATGATGTTGTTGATCAGCTTCCGGGTGATGAAGCGGGTATAAAGAACGTTACAATGATAATACGTGGGGATTTTGCTTACGGATATCTCAGATCGGAAACGGGGGTTCATCGGTTGGTACGTATTTCGCCGTTCGATTCCAATAAAAGAAGACATACCTCTTTTGCTTCAGTTGACGTTATCCCTGATATAGACAAAAACATAAACATCGAGATCAACGAAAGCGATCTTAAAATAGATACATATAGGGCAAGCGGAGCCGGCGGGCAGCATGTTAATGTTACCGATTCCGCCGTCAGGATAACTCATATACCGACAGGAATAGTAGTGCAGTGTCAGAAAGAACGATCCCAGCATAAGAATAAATCAACGGCAATGAAAATATTAAAAGCCCGTATGTATGAGAAAGAATTAAGAAAAAAAGAGCAGGCCATTATGGACGCTCACGGAGCTAAAATGAAGATCGAATGGGGAAGCCAGATACGTTCTTATGTGCTTCATCCTTATAAAATGGTAAAGGATCACAGGACGGAAGAACAGACATCCGGAGCGGATAAGGTCATGGATGGGGAGCTAGATGCTTTTATACAAGCTTACCTCAAACTTATGGCCGGTAAAAATTAAAATTAATTGCTAGGAGACAGATAACGATGCTAAATATTTTTATGAAGTTAATTCGCAATATATTCGGGACGCAGAACGAAAGGCAGCTTGCGCGACTTAATCCCGTTGTGGAAGAAGTGAACGCGCTGGAACAAAAAGTCTCAGGGATGACTGACGATGAAATAAGGCGGCGTACGGGAGAAATAAAGAAAGAGATCGGGGCCGAAATGGAAAAAATATCTCCCGAGATAGAAAAAATAAGGCAGCAGATATTTTCAGCTACGAGCGAAGTGGAACGGAATAAACATAAAGAAAAACTGAAAACGGTCAAAAATGAACCCATAAAGAAATTTATACCTGAAGTTTTTGCCTTTGTGCGGGAAGCTGCCAGACGTACTATAGGCCTGCGTCATTTTGATGTTCAGATCATGGGCGGGATGGTTCTTCATAACGGCGCTATAGCGGAGATGACAACAGGGGAAGGTAAAACACTTGTAGCGACTCTCCCCGCGGCCTTGAATGCAATAGCGGGTGAAAAAGTGCATATTATAACAGTTAATGATTACCTGGCAAAAAGGGACAGTGAATGGATGTCTCCGGTGTACAATTTCCTTGGTCTTACAGTAGGAGTGATCCAGCATGATATTGAACATGAGGCAAAACAGGAGGCTTATAATTGTGATATTCTTTACGGGACTAACAATGAGTTCGGGTTCGACTATCTAAGGGATAATATGGTTTCCGATCCTAGCGATATGGTCCAGAAAAATCTTGGGTTCGCTATAGTTGACGAAGTTGACAGCATTTTAATAGATGAAGCCCGTACGCCTTTGATCATATCCGGACCGGTTGATGAAACTAACGAAGCCTATGAGCAAATGCGCCCCGTTGTTTCCGAAATAGTCAGGCAGCAGAAAAAACTGATCGGAGAATATCTGTCCCGGTTCCGAAATGATTATCAGAAAGGAGATAAGGATAAGGCCGGTGAACTGTTATATCTGGTACATAAAGGTGATCCAAAAAATTCGGAGCTTATCAATATTATCCTGAACGATAGCAAAGCTAAATCGATGCTGGATACTACGCAGTCGCTTATGGATAGTAAGGTAATGGAAAAAGAAAAAGATATATTGCTGGAAAACTTGTTTTACATCTATGATGAAAAAAGCAGGGAATCTACTTTCAGCGCCAGAGGACAGAAGTTCATGCTTGATAAATTCAATATCGAATTTATGCTTGAGGATATCGAATCCCGGATAGCTGAACTGGCAGATGAAGATATCCCGGAAAATGAGAAAATTGAGAGAGAAACGGAGCTGTTAAGCGCTTACAGCCAGCAGCAGAAAATAGTTGAGAGTATTAAACAGCTTTTAAAAGCGTATATATTGTTCCAGAAGGATGTAGATTATGTTATCAAGGATGATAAGATAGTTATAGTGGATTCTTTTACCGGAAGAATGATGCCGGGTCGCCGCTTTTCAGACGGTATACATGAAGCTATAGAGGCAAAAGAAAACGTCGAAGTTCAGAGAGAGAGCCAGACACTCGCTACAATAACTCTTCAGAATTACTTCCGTATGTATGATAAACTTTCGGGTATGACGGGTACGGCAAAAACAGAAGAGACCGAATTTGAGAAAATATATCTACTTTCTGTTATACAAATACCCACAAATAAAGAATTGATGAGAAAAAGCCTTCCCGATCGTATATACAAGACGGAACGTGAAAAATTTGATGCTGTGGTTAATGAGATACAAAGGTTAAATGAAGTGGGAGCGCCTTTGCTGGTAGGGACGATATCTATAGAGAAATCCGAAAAACTAAGCAAACTGTTGAATTCCAGAGGTATAAAACATAATGTTCTGAACGCTAAATATCACGAGAAAGAAGCGCACATCATCGCTCAGGCCGGAAGATATAAGGGAGTTACCATAGCGACAAATATGGCGGGTAGAGGAACAGACATCATACTGGGAGGAAATCCTGAAGATCTGGCCCGGGTGAAAGTGAATAGCCTGGATATAGAGGATGACGAAGAGAAAGAGAAAGCTTTCAATAATTTTCTCGGTGAATGCAGGGAAAAGACTAAGAAAGAGAAAGAACTGGTTCTGAAGGCAGGGGGGCTGCATGTTCTGGGAACGGAGAGGCATGAAGCAAGGCGTATAGATGACCAGTTAAGAGGACGGTGTGGAAGACAGGGAGATCCGGGGGGGAGCCGTTTCTATTTGTCCCTGGAGGATGATCTGATGAGGATATTCGGTTCCGACAGGATAAAAACGATCATGGACAGGCTAGGGATGGAAGAGGGGGAGGTTATAGAAAATCCTCTTGTCACGCGTGCGGTAAGGACGGCGCAACGCAGAGTTGAATCTCAGAACTTTGAAATACGAAAACATCTTTTGAAATATGATGATGTAATGAACCAGCAGAGAGAGGTTATATATGCCCGGCGTCGAAGGATAATAAAAGGTACGGAGCTTAAAGAAGAGTTCTTTGAATGTTTAACCGTGGGGCTTGAAGGGTTATTGGAAACGTGGAATGATACCCCGGACCCCGAGTCTTTTTCTAAAAATATACTCTACAAGTACGCGTTAAGCGTTAAGCCTGATGAAATAGAAGCTTTTAACGCCCTTGATGTCCTTGAATATGTTTTAGACGCAGCAAAGAAAGGGTATGCGGCACGTGAATCCTTTATTGGGCAGGAAAGGATGAGGGAGCTTGAGAAAATGGTAATGTTGTCGGTCATAGACAGCAACTGGAAAGAATATCTGAGAGAGATAGACGAACTTAGAGAGGGAATAACCTGGAGAGCTTATGCCCAGAAGGATCCTGTGGTAGAGTTTCAACATGAAGCGTTTAAAATCTTTTCCGAATTAATGATGAAAATAGACGAAGAGACGGCTGAACGGATAATGAAAATATCGGCAATGGAAGAACATTACAAGAAAAATGTTTTCGATCAGGGAAAAGAAACTTTCGAACATAGACAGTATTCCGCGCTTGGAGCGGATTCGAGCGGTCAGGATAACGTATATGACCAGCAGCAAGACCGGCCGGCAAATACTGCCGATGTTTTTAAGGGAGTGACACATAAAAAAAGTACTTCTTATAAAAGGGAAAATCCCAAAGTAGGAAGGAATGATCCGTGTCCCTGCGGAAGCGGTAAAAAATATAAAAAATGCTGCGGGAAATAATAAAGCGGATCTATTTGAGCTCTTTCGGTAAATACAGTGAGGGTAAAGTGAATATAAAATTAAATAAGCTCTCTATGAAAATATTTTTTGCGGCACTTTCCGGAGTTCTGGGGTTTGCGGCTTTTCCTCCATTGGATCTTTCTTTCTTAGGATGGGTCTGCCTGGTGCCTTTATTCCTGGCGCTTGAGAACACTACAAAGAAACAAGCTCTTATGCTGGGTTATGTCACGGGGGTAGTTTTTTTTTCGGGGCTGCTGTACTGGTTGGTCAATGTCACTTTTCCCGGAACGGTAATACTGGTACTTTACCTCGGGATCTTTTTTTGCGCTTTTTCTCTTGCCGCACGTTTTATTATTAAAAATTCCCTTGAACTTTTGATCCTTCCTTTTTTATGGGTCATTCTTGAATTTATCCGGGCAAATCTTTTTTCGGGATTTCCCTGGGGGCTTCTGGGATATTCTCAGTATATGAACTTAAATGTCATACAGATAGCGGATCTTACCGGTGCTTACGGGGTTTCATTTCTTATTGTAGGATTTAATTCAGCACTTTTTGCCTGGGTGACAAGATCAAAGAGAAAAGTAAGCTATATGATGGTGGCTTTACTTTTTATTCTTATAAGCGTTTCTTATTCAAGGTATAAATTGGACAATTATGAAATCTGGGCAAGTCCTAAAGCCAGCGTTATACAGGGAAATATTCCTCAGGAACTGAAATGGGACGGGGCCCAGGCCGTGCGTATTATTTCGGTTTATAAGGATCTGAGTTTGCAGGCAGCGCGGGAAGATCCCGATATTATATTATGGCCGGAGACGGCATATCCCTATCTTGTCGGGGAGGATATGCCCCCGGTAAAAACAATAACACAGCTTGGTAAAGAATTTGAGGTTCCTTTATTGGCGGGATGTGTTACGGATAAAGGGGATGTTTTCTACAACAGCGCGGTTTTCTTTAAAAACGGGCAGATAGACGAGATATATAACAAAACACACCTTGTGCCTTTCGGAGAATATATCCCGTTTAAATGGTTGAATGACCTGTTAAGGAGATATGTGGATAAGCCTATAGGGGATTTTTCCCGGGGGAAAGAATATACTTTGTTCTCTTTGACGGGGACATCTATTCAGGATTTCGGTCAGGAGATCATAAAGACCACGGGTTATTATAAATTCGGGGTATTAATATGTTTCGAAGATGTTTTTCCTTATCTTTCCAGGCGGTTCGTTAAAGATGGCGCCAATTTTCTTGTTAATATCACAAATGACGCCTGGTTCAAGAAAACAGCCGCGGCCAGGCAGCATATGCAGGCTTCGGTTTTCAGGGCGGTGGAGAACCGCGTTCCGGTAGTAAGAGCCGCGAATACGGGGATATCCTGTTTTATTGATTCAACAGGAAAAATACGCTCCATTCTTGAAAATAAATCAGGTGAGGATATTTTCGTCCGGGGTATTCTTACTGATGAAATAGAGATGTCTTCATGGAGATCATTTTATACTTTTTATGGGGATAGTTTTGTCCTTTTCTGTATGGTCATGCTGATCATATTGTTTTCCACAGAAGGGTATTTTTTGCTCAAAGGAACAAAGAGCAATAATCCCCTTAATTAACCGGGTCCCGCTAAAAGTTTCTAGTATCTTTCTTATGAGATCAACCTGGTTGTTATGTCAACCTGGTTGGATTTAGCCAGGTTGGAAATGAAATGTTTGTTTTGATGTCATTTCTCCTTTCGATCTAAATTTAACCTTCTACGGTATATTTCCAATATTTTCGAGTAAGTTATTTGTCTTTCTTTTTTGTTCCCTCCCAAATTTTCATATATCGAGGGATAGGTCAATAAAATGTTGTTATTTCCATTTAAATAATATCGGGCTCCGGAATATTTCCAATCGGTAGGGTTTTCGCATAATTTGGCTTTTACCGGATTCAGATGAAGATATACCATTGTGGATAGTAATTGTAATTCGTCTGATATAAGTTCCGCGTAAAATCTTTCTTCCCAGAAATGTCCGCTGCGATCGTATTCTTTGTTATACCAGTTAGCGAAAGGTCTGTTTATCGAATGCATTATTTTAGAGATATTTGATGCTTTTCCAAGTTCAATAATAAGATGTGTGTGATTATTCATAAGGCTGTAATCAAATAAGCTAAATCCGTTTTTCTTTTTACATAGAGTCGTTAATGAAAGATACTTTTCGAAGTCTTTTTCTTTGAGAAACAGAAATTCGCGATTATTGCATCTGGAGGTTATATGATAAACTGCTCCATCGAAATTTTTCCTATCTCTTTTTGCGTGCGTTATGGATATTGCCATGAGTATATTCCTTTTTAACCTGGTTAAATTCAGCAGGGTTGACATTTTTATTTTTTATGTCCATAGATTTCTATCCAGAGTCCTATACCCGACCGCTTCCGACAAATGGTGTGTCTGTATTACTTCTGAGTCGTCCATATCGGCTATAGTCCGTGATATTTTCAGTATTTTATCATAGGCTCTAGCGCTTATTCCAAGTTCCAATATGGCGCTTTTTAAAAGTTCTTCCGCTTCATTTGATAACAAACAATATTTTTCGGTTTCCTTAGGATCCATATACGCGTTAAGATGGGAATGTGATTTTTTATATTTAAACCGTTTTTGTTGTATTTCTCTGTTTTTGATAACGCGCTCTTTTATCTTTGCCGAGGGTTCACCTGTCCTTTTTCTTGAGAGGTCTTGGTAGGTAAGTCTGTTTACTTCCAGATGAATATCTATTCTGTCCAGTAACGGCCCGGATATCTTTGATAGATATCTTTGATAGATATCTTTGTATCTGATAGGGCGTACACTGACACTTTCTGATATTGTCCGTAAAATAACCGCACGGGCAGGGGTTCATTGCTGCTATAAGCATAAATCTGGAAGGGTAGGTTATGGAATTTTGCACTCGTGTTATGGTGACTTCACCTGTTTCCAGGGGTTGCCGTAAAGTTTCAAGGACGTCACGTCTGAATTCCGGAAATTCATCCAGAAAAAGTACGCCATTATGAGCAAGACTTATTTCTCCGGGTGAAGGCCAGGATCCTCCTCCGGCCATTGCCGCATATGATATTGTATGATGCGGAGACCTTACGGGAGGGTCTGTGATGAGGTCTTGTTTTTTAAGTTGTCCCGCTACGCTGTAAATTTTTGTACTTTCCAGGGAAGATTCTGTTGATAGGTCAGGAAGTATTGTAGAAAGACGTTTTGCTATCATGCTTTTTCCTGACCCGGGCGGACCCAGTAGAAGAACATTATGTCCCCCGCAGGCAGCGACTTCCATACCTCTTTTTACATATTCATGTCCTTTTACATCCTGAAAATCCATTTTATTATTGATCTTTTCTTTTTTCGGAGGGGATTTTGTCTGCAGTGGTATATTACTTATTCCTTTGAGATGTTCGAGGACATTCCTGAGAGATGTTCCTCCGTATACGTTAAGTTCACTTATATGGGATGCTTCACTGGCATTTTTAGCGGGAACAATGAAAGAATGTGCCGTTCCTTTCAAAGATATTGCAACAGGAAGTGCACCCTTGAAAGGCTTGAGCTGTCCTGTCAGAGATAGTTCTCCGCAAAAAATAGTTCCGGCCACATCTCTTGTGTCAATTGCCCCTGAAGCTGAAAGTATGCCCATAGCTATAGGCAGGTCAAATCCAGCGCCTTCTTTTTTGACCCCGGCCGGAGAAAGGTTGACTGTTATCTTTCCGTTTGGGAACGAAAACCCGGAGTTTTTTATGGCAGAACGGATACGATCTCTGCTTTCCCGAATAGAAGTATCGGGCAGCCCGACAACGCTGAAAGCGGGCATGCCGTTGGAAACATCGACTTCAACGTCAACTGGATAAGCTTCAATCCCGTTTACGCTTCCTGAGAGTATTTTGGATAACATGAAAGTCCTCCTTATTCCTGTATTATTGCGTTCTTTATGTGTTTAAGTATTTGCATGTTACCATTGATATCAAGTTTTAATGATATAAGATCAATACTGTATTTGCTTTCATATTTGTCTTTAATTTAAAGATAGTATTCGCAATTTTTTAGTATGTTTT
>CAYMTI010000009.1:0-12344 GCA_964393315.1 uncultured Planctomycetia bacterium | reverse complement strand
GATCTGTCTAAAAATTGGAATATGATTGTTTTTAGCCCCAATAACCCCAAATACCAACTTTCAGCAGAATCGGAGAGGGTGAGGTGACATCCATTGATTGATTTGACATGGAATGACCCATATATTAATTTCCAAATTCTCCCAAAGTTCCCTTGTCATTCCGTCTCATGTCATTGGGGACCTCTCTAAATGTATATCGCCCCCCACCCCACCCCACACTCAATCAAACTCCACCCTCCTCCGCCCGTCACTCCTTTCCTTCTCTTTTACCTTCTCCGGTCGGCCCGATACTTCTCGGGCCCATGGCCGGAGGAGTTATAGCTTATTTGATGCCCTATGGCTTTATTAATGACTATGTCGGGTCCGGGGTGTTGTCGATGCTTGTTATGCTGATAGCGGGTATCCCTATGTATGTGTGTGCCACGGCGTCCATACCTATAGCCGCGGCTTTGCTGGCTAAAGGTATTTCGCCGGGAGCGGCCCTGGTCTTTTTGATCTCCGGACCGGCGACCAATATAGTGACAATGGCCGTGATCTCGAAAAATATGGGAAAACGTTCTTTATTTATATATTTGATATCCATAACCATAGGAAGCATATTAATGGGGGTTTTGTTGAACCTTAGTTTTGATGCTTTTCAAAATGGGGTTTTAATCAAAACGGCAGGCAGTCACGAGAAGTTTATGCCGGTTGTGTTTCAGTATTCAGCCGGAGTTATATTGTTCCTGCTCATTTTAATAAACAAGGTAAAAAGAAAATTGTTTCCATCAGGAAAAGGGGATAGGCAGTGAAACTCATAACAAGAGATACGGATTATGCCATAAGGGCTGTTTGCTGTATAGCGGGATCCGGCAGGGAAATGGTTTCCGCGCAATATTTGATACAGGAACTTGATATACCGCGCCCTTTCATGCGGAAAATACTGCAGACTCTTAATAAGCATGATATTCTACGCTCATATAAAGGAAAAGGCGGAGGTTTTTCCCTGGTTATGGATCCGCGAGAGATAAGTGTTTTTGATCTGATCCAGATATTCCAGGGGCCGTTCGAGTTGAATGAGCATTTTTTCAAAGGGAGAATTTGCCCGTATCTGAAAATATGTCTGCTCAAGGAAAAACTTGATAACGCGGAGAAAGAACTTATCGTAAGGCTTAAAAAGATCAGGATATCTTCTCTTTTGGTAAAAGGCAAGAGTATCTGGAACAATTGAATAAAAGAAGGGAGGGTTGTATGATCAAGGTTCCGTGTGAATTGGCAGGATCGGTTGAATATCAGGAAGGTACGGTCGTAAGTAAAACGTTGATAGACAAAGAGACCGGCACGTTGACCGTTTTCGCGTTTGATAAAGCGCAGGGGCTGAGTGAACATACATCCCCTTTTGACGCTTTTGTTCATGTTATGGAAGGGGAGGCGGATGTTTATATCTCCGGGAAACAGAACAAAGTCAAACGGGGTGAATTCATAATAATGCCGGCGGATGAGCCGCATTCATTGAAGGCTTCCGAAAAATTCAAGATGCTGCTGGTATTAATAAAGTAAAAGTGCAGGGATAGAGGTAAAAAATCTATAAACTCCAGATCCCCAGTCCGACTGAGAAGGCCAAAAACATACTAAAGGAGTAAAGATGCTGAAACATATATTGAACTGGAAAGTGGCGCTTGGGGGATTTCTGGTGCTGTTATCGGCGCTGATATATTATCTGCATTTTTCTATTTTTCATGACGCTCACCACATCTTCATCTATCTGATAGGGGATATAGCTTTCGTTCCGATAGAAGTGCTGATGGTCACGCTAATAATTCATCATGTTATGGAATCCCGGTCTAAAAGATCTTTGATGCAAAAACTGAATATGCTTATCGGCGCTTTTTTCAGTGATACAGGTACAAGATTGTTGAGGATGTTCTCTTCTTCGGATCCGGATATAGATCTGTTAAGTTCTGAGCTTAATATAGAAAAATGCTGGAAGGATAAGCGTTATAAGAAAACATCCAGTTTTTTGAATTCTTATGGATTTACTGTTGATATCGATGATGCGAAAATAGTTTCCCTGGCGGATTATTTGACCGAAAAAATGCCGTTCATGCTGAACCTTCTTTCCAATCCGATCCTTCTTGAGCATGAAAGTTTCACCGATGTCTTATGGTCTGTTTTTCATCTTGCCGAAGAACTTTCAAGCAGGGACGATCTGACAGGTTTGCCGGAGAAGGATCTTCAACATCTGGCTATCGATATCAATCGCGCGTACAGGGCATGTACACTTCAGTGGCTATCTTATATGAGGCATCTGAGAGACAATTACCCTTATCTGTATTCCCTGGCAATGAGAAAAAACCCGTTCATTCCCGTTTCCAGCGTGATAGTAGACTAAATATTCAACCTGGTTAAAAACAACCAGGTTGACTGTACAACCAGGTTGAATGCAGCGGGAATGATGTCGGCGGCGGGAAAGTTGTTTTTTGTCTTGTAATGTGGCGTAAAATTGATAAAATATTCCCTTCAATGTAATAAGTGTAATCGGATTTTATTAAAATACTTAAGAAAGGAAAGAAAAATGGTTAGTTACAAAGAACTTGGTTTATCGAACACTAAAGGAATGTATGTGAAAGCTGTTGATGGAAAATATGCCGTTCCAGGGTATAATTTCAATAACATGGAGCAGCTTCAGGCAATAATGTCGGCGTGTATAGAAAGCAGCTCCCCTGTTATACTGCAGGTATCTTCGGGCGCGAGAAAGTACGCGAATCAGATATTGCTTCGCCATATGGCAAATGGAGCCATGGATATCGTTAAAGACGCGGGCTCTGATATTCCCGTGGCATTACATCTTGACCATGGAGACACTTTCGAACTTTGTGTTTCATGTATTGAATCGGGGTTTTCTTCGGTTATGATAGACGGCTCCAGTCATTCTTTTGCGGATAATATCACTCTTACGAAAAAAGTCGTAGAATACGCTCATGCTCATGATGTCAGTGTGGAGGGGGAACTCGGGGTGTTGGCCGGTATTGAAGACGAGGTTCAGCATGAAGTATCTTCTTACACAAAACCCGAAGAAGTGGAGGAATTCGTGGAGAAGACCGGAGTTGATAGTCTTGCCATATCAATAGGGACTTCTCATGGAGCATATAAGTTCAAGCTTCAGCCGGGAGAAGAAGTTCCTCCTTTGAGATTCGATATACTTGAGGAAGTGGAGAAAAGAATACCGGGGTTCCCAATAGTCCTTCACGGGGCCAGTTCCGTTATGCCGGAATATGTGGAGATCATTAATAAGTACGGCGGGAAGATGGATAACGCTGTAGGTGTCCCCGAAGACCAGCTCAGGAAAGCCGCTCAATCGGCCGTATGTAAAATAAACATCGATTCTGACGGGCGTCTCGCGATGACCGCCAAAATACGGGAAGTAATGGCGACCAAACCTGAAGAGTTCGATCCGAGAAAATATCTTGGTCCTGCCAGGGAAGAGCTGATCAAAATGTACAAACATAAGAACGAAAAGGTTCTCGGCAGCGCGGGTAAAGCTTAACCCGCGGGTCTTAAAAGGCGTCATCTGTTTTTTATACAGGTGACGCCTTTTTTATTTATAAAGCGCTTACATTGCTTATATAACCCGGAGGGGGGTGGAATGAAAGACTTTTCTTTGTTCGGGATAAATTTACCGGCCGCAATATACGTTCCGTTATTGTATCTTATCTGGGTTACGGTTCTGGTGTTTCTGATATAGTTATTTTTCATCATAGCTAAATTAATAGCGGTTAAGACGCCCAATAATTTGGACGATATTTTAATCAGCGCGCTGGACCTGCCTGTTTTAATGCTGATTTTTTCAAGCGGGATATTCGTACTTGATAATTATTTTCATTTTACTGATACTGAGCTTTTGAGTTTTATCGATGTGGGATTTAAAGCCGTTACCATAATAGCCATAATAATGTTTTTTGATAAATTATTCAAAGGATTCGTGGAGTTTTATTCCTCCCGCATGCCGGTTTTGAAGGATTCGAAAGGTGTTCTAAATGTAGTTGTAAGGATCCTGGTGCTGGGTCTAGGCACATTGATCCTGCTTGATAATTTCGGGGTCTCCATAACTCCTTTGCTTGCTTCCCTGGGGATAGGTTCCCTGGCGGTCGCTCTCGCGCTTCAGCCGACGCTTGAGAATTTCTTTTCCGGATTGCAAATGGTGATAGACAAGCCCGTAGGGGTGGGGCATTTTATCCAGCTTGAATCAGGGGAAAAAGGATATGTCGAAAAGATAGGATGGAGATCCACCTGGATCAGGCTCCTGCCTGATAACATTGTTATTATCCCGAATAAAATAATGGTCAATTCCAGGATAGTGAACTTCTATTATCCCAGGTGTGAAATGGGATTGAAGGTCCAGGTAGGAGTGCATTATGATTCCGACCTGGATAAAGTTGAAAGGGTTACTATCGAAACGGCAAAAGATGTTTTAGAAAAGGAAGAAGGAGGGATAACCGATTTCGAACCTTTCATCAGATTTCATACTTTCAATGATTCAAGCATAGATTTTGTGGTTATTTTGAGAGTCAGGGAAGCGGTTGATGCCTACCGGGTCAAACATGAATTCATAAAAGCCCTGAAAAAACGGTTCGATAAAGAAGGTATAGTGATACCTTATCCTATCAGGACTCTGGATTGGAATAAAGGGTCCGATCCGGTAAAATTGGAAAATAAATAAAATTGGCTGGATAGATCCGGTTGATGTTATTCCGGCGAACCGCAGCTGTACTTTTCAGGAAGGTTTCTGTAATAGTCCGCTTCTTTCGATTTTCCTCGTTTTTCGCATCCCAGAGAAAAAATACGGCATTTCTCCGTAAGCATCTCAAAAGTCTTTTTGCTGTCGTCATCTGACAGTCCGCCGGAAGTAAGCATTTTTCCCAGAGCTGTTATCCTGAAACGGTCAAGCCCCCATACGCGGGAAGACAGCTGGTCGGGTCTTCCTCCGTCCTTTAAGGTAAGATCTTCCGGGATTAATTTAACTTCATATTTATTCGTGGCGCGGAGCCAGAAATCATAATCTTCGCAGGCTTCCAGGGATTCATCGAAAATGCCGATATCGTCAAAAACAGTTTTGTTTATTACCGCCGTTGATATGCTTATGCAGCATAGAGGCAGAGCTTTTAAGTAAACCCATCCTGTGGGTTTTTTATGTTTAGCCATTTGTTTTAATATTTTTCCGTTTTTAAACCAGACTTCCTCGGTATGGAAAATATTTATTTCCGGATATTTCCGGATATATTCGGCGGTTCTTTCGAGTTTAACCTCTGACCACCAGTCATCTGAATCAAGAAAAGCGATATGATCACCCGTGGCGGTTCTGAGCCCTTTGTTCCTGGCGTAAGATACGCCCCGGTTTTCACCGCTCAGGTATTTTATCCGGTCATCATGGTATGAAGATATCAGATCCCCCGTACCGTCGGTGGAGCCGTCATCCACTATTATAAGCTCAAATTCCGCTATCGTCTGAGACAGAACGGAGTCAACGGATTTTTTAAGCAGCGGTTTCCGGTTATAAGATGGGATGATAACTGAAAAGAATATTTTTTTGTTCATTGATTTATTATATAATAAACGCTGTGAAAAAGTAAGGGGGGCGCCCGCGGACGCGCTCGCGAAAGAAGATAAGGGGAAATATGGAAAAAATAGATGTGGCCGTAATAGGCGCCGGTGCCGTGGGATTGGCGGTAGCCAGGGAGATGGCCGGTGATAAAAAATATGTGTTCGTTTTTGAACGGCACAGGTCTTTCGGACGGGAAACCAGTTCAAGGAACAGTGAAGTGATACATTCCGGGATATATTACCCGGATGATACGTTTAAAGCAAAAACCTGCATAGAAGGGAACCGGCTGCTTTACAAAATATGTGAAGCAAACGGGATCTCATACAATAAAACCGGAAAACTTATTGTGGCCGTGAACGAAGATGAAATAACCGGCCTGGAGACCCTCTTCCTTAAGGGGAAGAAAAAAGAACTGGAAGGGATAAAAATGCTCTCTTCGGTGGAAGTGAACGCGATGGAGCCGGAGATAAAAGCTGTTCAAGCCGTTTTCCTCCCAAGCACAGGAATAATAGATACGCATTCGTTAATGGAGTTCTATTCGCAGGAGATAAGGACGAAAGGGGCGGATATAGTCTATGACGCTGAAGTGATAGATATAGAATTTACCGGGAATGAATATATAGTAACAACAAGTTCCGGCGGCGAAAAAAGTTCTTTCTCAGCGATCTCAGTTATAAATTGTGGCGGACTTGAATCTGACAGGATATCCGAGATGGCCGGTGTGAAGGACTACTGTCTTCATTACTGTAAGGGTGATTATTTCAGGCTGGGAAACGGGAAAAACACTTTGGTAAAAAAACTGGTTTATCCTGTGGTAAAAGAAAACGATATCAGTCTGGGTATACATATGACCCCTGATCTTGCGGGAGGGATACGTCTGGGGCCGGATGCCGAATATACGGGGTCCAGAGAAAAGGAATACGGGGTATCGGGATCTAAAAGAGATATTTTTTTAAATGATGTCAAAAGATTCGCGCCGTTCATCGGGAAAGAAGACCTTTTTGCCGATACTTCCGGTATACGTCCCAAGCTTCAGGGACCGGGGGATGATTTTAAGGATTTTGTTATAAAAGATGAAACAGACAAAGGGTTCCCCGGGTTTATTAATCTTGTGGGCATAGAATCTCCGGGGTTGACCGCATCTCCTTCTATCGCTAAAGTAGTAGCGGCAATGGCGAAAAAAAACCTGACGTGAGATAACCGGGAATAAGAGTTATCCCGGGGTCACGGGCAGGATAGAGAGGTTTATTTATGGCAAAAAAGACGGTTTCAGTGATAGGCGGGCATAAAGCGGATAAAGAGGTGCTGGAGCTGGCCGGGGAGGTCGGCAGGATAATAGCCGAAAACGGTTTTGTTTTAATCTGCGGCGGATTAAGTGGTATAATGGAAGCTGCTTGCGCGGGAGCCTCCGCGGCGGGAGGTCTTACTGTAGGGATAATACCGGGTGAAAGGAAAGAGGACGCTAATCAGTATGTTGATATAGTCATCCCAACCGGTATGGGATATTCGAGAAACACTCTGGTCGCGTGCTCTTCGGATATTGTAGTAGCGCTTCCGGGCTCGTATGGTACATTGTCGGAAATAAGTTTTGCCCTGGTAGCGAAAAAGAAAGTATACGGATTCGATACCTGGGAGATACCCGGGGTTATAATGCTTTCCGGGACAGAGGATCTTAAAAAAGAACTTGAGAGAAGCCTTTGATAGAAACTTTCATCAGAACAACACGGGGGGGAGGGACATGTTCACGCAGATAGATTCAGTTATATTTTATTTTTTTAATGAAACATGTAAAGGCCCTCTTCTTGATTACATCATGCCGCTTATTACGGAAATAGGGGACGGCACGTTCCTTTTCGGAGTATCTCTTTTTCTTTTATTGTCCAGAAAAGTACATAAAAGGATGTCGGGTGTTTTCCTGATGGCGGGTCTGACTTTGACATATAACTTAAGCCATATAATAAAAAACGTGATCCATCGTCCCCGGCCTTTTCTTGTGCTGCAGGATGTGAGCGTTATTTTTACAGCCGGCGGGTTTTCTTTCCCTTCCACTCATTCGGCCATGGTTTTTATGGCGGCCGTTATCCTATCCAAATGTTTCGGCAAGCATTTGGTCTTCTATTCTATAGCCGTGTTAGTCGCGATATCCAGGATATATCTGGGGTTGCATTATCCTTCGGATGTCCTGGCCGGAGGAATTATAGGAATAGTATCGGGCTATGCTTTTATCCATTTCGGTAAAAGGGCGGGATTTTATAAAAAAGATTAGTATTATTTTGTCTAAAATGAAAAATATCTTATTGGTCAATCCCTGGATATATGATTTCGCCGCGTATGATCTATGGCTGAAACCTTGGGGCCTGCTTAAGATCTCTTCAATCCTGAAGGAAAAAGGTAAGAATGTTCATGTTGTGGACGTGTTGGACAGGCATCATGAACTGATAGAAGATCCGATAAAGGACGCTTCCGACGGTACCGGGAAATATATGTTTAGCGAAGTTGACAAACCCGCGATATTAAAAAATATACCCAGAAAATATAAACGTTACGGATTAAGCGTGCGGCAGTTCAAAAACGCGCTTCCTGACGATAGGCCTGATGCGGTCCTGGTTTCTTCAGGGATGACATACTGGTATCCCGGGGTTTTTTACGCCATAAAGATACTTAAAGAAGTTTATCCGGACGTTAAGGTAATACTGGGAGGCCCCTACGCGACGCTCGCTCGAAAACACGCGGTTGAAAAAAGCGGCGCGGATATTGTAATAAAAAATTTTGAGTTACAGAAAGCGGCGGATATGCTTGGGCCCGGGATAGACTTTTCTTTCAGGAACATTTTAGATTCCCAAATAGATTATTCCTCTTACCACGGCACCGGCTACGCAGTGCTGAGGCTTTCTCTGGGATGTCCGTTTGATTGTTCCTATTGCGCTCAAAAGAAACTCAGTCCGCCGTTCATGCTGAAGGACCCGGATAAAGCGTTAGAGGAATACGTTTTTCTCTCGAATAAAGGGATAAAGATCTTCGCTTTCTATGACGACGCCTTGCTTTATGATAGTGTATATTTTGAGCGTTACGTTAAAAATATTATATCCAGGAATGACCGGTCAGTCTTTTTTACCCCTAACGGGCTTCATGCCAGGTTTTTATCTCCCGGGATCGCTGTTTTAATGAAAAAAGCCGGATTTGTAGAGCCGGTATTGAGCCTGGAGACCGCCCAGGAAGATGAGAGCAGAAAATGGCATAATAAGGTTACGCGTTCAGAGATAGAGACCGCGGTGAACAATCTGAAATATGCCGGGTACGGGAAAGGTGAGTATATGGTATATCTCATGCTTGGCGTTCCGGGCAGCAGCATAGAAAACGTATCGGAAGATATCGAATTCGTGCATTCGCTGGGAGCGAAAATATCTCTGAGCGAGTTTTCTCCCATACCCGGTACGGCAATGGGGGAAGGATCCGGTGCCGCTATGGAGGAACCTCTTCTGCAGAATAACAGCGTTTTCCCTTCATTCAATATTTCTGAATGGGAGAAAGTCCGTGCCGTAAAAGAGAAAGCGGTAAAGCTTAACAGGGCGCTGGCCGTTGATAAAAATTAGAGGGCATCCCGTCCTTGACATTTATGGTATCAAAGAACGCTTTCGCTTTGTGAAGGGTTTCCTGGTATTCTTTTCCCGGGTCTGAATCTATGGTTATACCCCCTCCGGTTTGATAATACGCTTTGCCGTTCTTTAATATGACCGTTCTTATAGCTATATTCAGGTCCATTGTATTATGGAAGCTGATATAGCCTATGGAGCCCGTATAAACACTTCTTTTGACAGGTTCAAGTTCCTCGATTATTTCCATGGCCCTTATTTTGGGGCAGCCGGATATCGACCCTCCGGGGAAAGCTGCTTTTAAGACCAGTGGCAAAGAGACGTTATCCGGAAGCCGGGCGTTGATTATCGAGATAGTCTGGAAGACCGTGGGGTATTCTTCGACCCTCCGGTGTTCCGAGACTTTGACCGATCCGGGCATGGCCACTTTACCCAGGTCATTTCTTTCAAGATCCACTATCATCGAAAGCTCGGCGGCATCCTTAACGCTTTTCAAGAGGTCGTTTTGCATGCGCGCGTTCTTTTCGGGATCCTTACCCCGGGGACGTGTTCCTTTCATCGGACGGGTTTCTATTTCTTTCCCTGACACTCTCAGGAACAGTTCCGGGCTGGATGATAATATCCCGCAGTTCTCAAAATTCAGAAAAGCGCTGAAAGGAGCCGGGTTTACCGCGTTGAGTTCCCGGTATAGGAGATAAGGGTCATGCGGCCAGTCAGTATCGAATCGTTGTGAAAGGCAGGCTTGATAAATATCGCCGGCGCGGATATATTCCCTGACCTTTTCCACGGCTTTCATGTATTCGCTTTTCGAGAAGTTCGACCGGAGTTCTTTCGGTCTTTCCGGTTCGGCCCGGTGTGTTTCCGGCCGGGGATTACCGGAAAACCGGATAGTTTCGTTCAGAATATCCTGTGCTTTAGGAAACCCGTCCGACCGTATATCCAGCACACTTATAAGAAATCTCCCGGGATGTTCATTGTCGAAGGCCATTATTGTCCGGTACAGCACAAAATACAGATCAGGCAGGGTAAGGTCATCCTGCGAGATATCCTTAGTTTTTTCTATAACGTTTTTAAGATCATAAGAAAAATAACCTATTCCACCGGCTATGAAAGGGAAGGGGTAAGGGTTGTTTACCCTTACCCTGTCAAAAATACGGGCCAAGGACCTGAAAGGGTCCGCGTTCATTACTGACGTATTCCCGTTCAGCTTGATAGTGACCTTTTCCCCGGAAGATTTAACAACGCAAAAGGGGTCGATACCTATGAAAGAAAACCTTCCGGCATCGGTTTTAAGTGAACTGTTGAGAAAAGCCGTGTCCTGTGTGGAAGATAGTCTCCGGAATATTTCTTCAGGGCCGCAAGCGGTCTTTACAGACGCACATAGGACCTCGGGTTCTATTTCAGGGAAATGGATTTTCATTTTTTTCCTTCTATAAAATTCTTCAGCAAGATATCGCCGGTATTTGTCATGAACGATTCGGGATGGAACTGCAGCCCGGTTATAGGCAGATCTTTATGCCGGATGCCCATAACAGTACCTTTTTCCGTCCAGGCTGTTATTTCGAGACAGCCCGGGATATTTACCGTTTCAAGCGAATGGTAACGTGCGCCGTCAAATGGGCTGGCTATACCCTCAAATATGCCTTCGCCGTTGTGGTGTACGGGGCTTGTCTTTCCATGTACTATATCGGATATTCGTTTAACGGCACCCCCGAAAAAAGATACTATGCACTGGTGTCCGAGGCAGATACCCAGCACGGGGATACTCCTCTCCGCGCAGCGGATAGCCGCGGTTGAAATACCCGCTTCTGAGGGGGTACCGGGTCCCGGGGATATTATGATCTTTTCGGGGGACATGTCATCTAGCATTTTGACTGTCAGCTCGTCGTTCCTTTTTACCAGAACCTCTATACCGGCGGCGGCAAAAGCCTGGTAAAGGTTATAAGTGAAAGAATCATAATTGTCTATCAGTAGATACATTTTGAGGTCGGAGATCCGTTTCAGTTTTTAATTTCGAATTCTTTTAGATCCTTATTAAGTTTCTGTATGATCTCATAAATAGCCGTTTTATATTTTTTTCTCATTTCCAGCGAATTATATATAGCCATTGATCTGGAGAGAAATGAGGATACCTTTTTCAGACAGATATTTTTCGCTTCGGTTTTCTCTATGAGATCTTTTATTTCAATAAGCCCGGTCTTTTTTTTGTATTTTTTTTCAAACAGTTTTCTGAACAATATCTTCTCCCGGGATTTCAACAGGGTATAGGTCTTGAGGACTATAAGGGTCTTCTTCCCTTCCGCGATATCTGATAATACGGGTTTACCTGATCTTTTGCTGGTAGAGAAAATGTCCAGCATATCGTCCAGTATCTGAAAAGCCTGCCCCAGCAATATTCCCAGGTTAGATAGTTTTTTTATTTCCGTTCCCGGCGCGCCCGCAAGGGTAGCGCCCGTAACAAGAGGGAACTCAAACGTATATTTGGCTGTTTTCAATATGTAAGTATTATAAATATCTTTTTCGGTAAGTTTGTCCAGGGGTTTTATGTCGTTGACCACGTCAAGGAATTCGCCCGCTCCGGTCATAACAGCCGAGGAAGTGAAAAGTTCCATCGCTTTTTGTTTCCGATCGGGATCTTCGTCCATGGAATTAAGATTTTTTACCGCGAGCGCGAAGATTATATCTCCGGCTACAATACCCAGGTCACATCCTGTTTTGTTGTCTTTCTTCAGCGATAATGCCCTGTTGAAAAGGCCGTGGAGCGAAGGTTTTCCCCGCCGCAGGTCGGAATTGTCTATTATGTCGTCATGGATAAGAAGGAAAGCATGCAGAAGTTCCTGCGAAAGGGAGGCTTTAACGGCCTTGGCATAGTACTTTCCGGGATGATCCGAATATCCCAGGTAACCCGCCGTAAAAAGAGCCGGTCGTATTCTTTTCCCGGGCCTTTTTACGAAATCCCTTATACCCTCGGCAAGGACAGGAGAGATCCGTTCAAGATATCGCATCTCCGGAGCCTTTACCAGCACCCCGGACAGCTCTTTATCTATATCTTTTATTATGTTGTCCAGCATAGCCAATACTTTAGCATAACGTACCGTTATTGTCCAGATTGATAAGGGGACGGTAGATTCAAATTTCTAATGCAACACTTCCGCAAATTTCTCATGAGG
>CAYMTI010000008.1:0-13097 GCA_964393315.1 uncultured Planctomycetia bacterium | reverse complement strand
CCCGGTGCTAACTTATGTAAAACCTTATACTCATCTTCCTGTTTCAACAGGTCTACCGTTGCCCCGTAACCATCCACTTTTCTATATCCTAATTCGTTTTCATTATCGTCCGCGGCGTTTATATCATACTTATGGTAATAATAGTACAATGTCCCGGGATAACGTCCTGACTCTTGAACTTCCGCCTGAAGATCTGTTCCTTTAAAATATTTCAAATAAGTGAATTCCGTATCGCTTTTTTCGATCTTTTTTCTGTACAATCTCCCTGACCCTTCTTTCACTCGAATGGATCCGCTATTATCATAAAAATCCTCGTCATAGAACCATACGGTCGAAACAAGCTGTAAATCCGCCGAAAATTCCTGTTTGAATCTATCATAAATACCTTCCGGAGGATCCGGATAATCGTTCCATTTGTATATAGCCGTAAGTGCCCCGGATTCAAAATCAGCCTCCAGGGTAAGCACCCCCTGCTGATCATACGCGTACATATATGTAACAACACCGTTTATAAGATACTCGTCTGTTACACTGTCATATTTTATGGCAACATCATATACCCCGTTAAGTTCGTACAGTCCTTTTATCTCCAATTCCGGTATGTCGAGTTCAACATCATCACCGATAAAAATTTCCATGGTCTTCAGATCCGAGGAGATCTCTCCTATGGTTTTATATTCTAGATCGCAAACGAATATGGCGTCCGTATTACCTTCCTTATCTTTACGCATCTTTAACATGTACTCTCCGCTAGACAAGGAGATATCACCGGAAAATGATAAAGAAAGCTCTACCCATTGATACCATACTCCCGAGGAATACTCGAATATCAAAACGCCGGTCTTATCGTAAATGAACATATCCGAGATCTCTCCGCTTATGTTATAAGTCCCCGCTGCGACATCCTGAGTCACCTTTATTCCGTATTTTTCCTCGACGAGATATTGCCCTTTTAATCCTATTTCCGGAATATCTATTTCCATCTCTCTGGAATATACGGTCATCGTCTTAAGACCCGCTGAAATCCCCCCGACAGTTGTATAGTCAATGTCACAGATATATATAGCTTCAATATTTCCTTTTTTATCCTTTTGCATTTTTATCCGGTAAGTCCCGTCTTCAAGGGATATATCTCCGGAAAATGACAAGAAAAGCTCCGCCCATTGATACCATATGCCTCCTGAATATTCGGATATCAGGTCACCCTCGATATCATACTCATATATTTTCTGCAAAACCCCCGAACTATTATAAGTTTTAACCCACCTTGGCTGTTCTGTCTCGGGTTTTCTCGGAGTTATGTCATAAAAATCAGAATATTCCACATAACTTTTATCCGAATTTGTCTTTTTTATCATAAATCCGCGCTGAGCAACACGGCCGGTAGAAGGATTTACTATCCCTGAACTATAAATACTTTCATCCGAATACATGTATACCGTGCCATCAGGTATTTTTTGGGATTTCAAACGCCCGCTCGCGTAAAACGCGTAAGTATTCTGTGCCTCCTCAGCGATTATAAAGGATCCTGTACCGTCTATGCCACTTTCAAAACTATTAGCCATCGACTCCATAGCAACACCTATATTAAGCATCAATACCATACTCCCTACAAGCAAAGTCTTTATATACCCTTTGAACATGCCTTTCCCGGCTTTTTTCACTAATTCCGAACCCGCTATATGTTTATCAAGCAGGTCAAAATCACATATCACCGTAAAGACAATATCATCTTCTTCGTTCTTTTCTTCCGTAACCGATAACACCTCGTGCAGTATCCTATCCGCAGTATTAAGGTCTTCAAAGGTAACGGTAAACCCCGCGAGACGGTCAATAAGTTTCTGCATATCCTTGCCGCTTAATGCGTTAATCTTATCCGCACGGCTTTCAAGCCCGTTATTTCTTGTTTTGAATTTTACCAGTTTTTCAACTTCTTCCCTGATTTTCTGGTTTTTCAGCTTTTTTAAAACATTTTTTAATATTTCACGGTTCGCGGTTAGCTTTTTAAGCTCCTCGAAATCATAGCCATTGAACCGCATTTTTGATATGACATCTTTTATCTCGCTATCAACCCTGAAGAACTCTCTTCCCCGGGAAGATCTTACCGATACATCTTTATCCGCGAGTTTTATACTACCCTGCCCTTTATAACTTATTTTCTCGGAAGGAGCGTGTAAAAATATGATCTGCCGGATTATTTCAAGATCCCCGTCTTCAGATATCAACGAGCTTAACTGCTCCGCAAAAAACTTCGGAACTTTAACCTTACTGGCTCCAAGGAAAGGATCGCTTTCATAATAAAGCGAGTCAGCCGCCATACTCCTGACGCGGCTTATTTCCTCATCGGAACCATTTTTTAAAACGCTGTTCATTAACATCCTGCCCGCTACGGTGAAAATAAATCCTTCCGCCGGCTCAAATCCGCCCCTGATAAAAATACTGTCTGCCTGTTCCTGTTCCCTGATATTAGCATCTTCCGCCTTTCTATAGTCTTCGGCTCTCTTTTCCGCCATCCTGTACCTTTTTTTGACGAAAATCCCCATCCCGGGCAGCATACCTACAAAACCCCAGTAATGTGATTTAAATCCTTCATGTATAGTAACAAGCCTCTGCACCCGCGGGGGTAGATCATAAAAGGCAGGATTTCGGTAACCGTTGCTCTTAGCTATCACCTCCGGATCTCCGCTTTTTCCGGACAAATAAGGTTCATCTTTTTTTATAACCCTGGCTACGGCTCTTCCAACGAATAAATATCTTACCGCAGCTGCAAAAAAATATGTCCCTATGGATATCGCTCCTATCAGGACCGTGGTCATGATCTTATTCTCTAACGGGGTAAGGGACATCGACATCGAATGCATAATATACCCGCTAAGTATAGCCGCCGTATGGAAAAAAAGAGCTACGCCGGCTGCCCAGAACGCGGCTTCTTTCCAGGCCGAATGACTGAAATCATGGATGTCAGAGCCGTCTATATCTTCTGTTTTTCCCGCCCTTTTAATCTCCGCCAGGGCTTCCTTTTCATCAAAACCGGTAAATAAAGATCCTTCTTTCTTTTGAACGTTTTTTTCCGTATCGAGTTTTTCAGCGGGAGCTTCATACTTTTCCGGAACTATTCTAACCGCGTATTTTCCCGAAATATCCCAGTTGAATTTATTCTTATCTTCCGGAAGAATATCTTTTTTTAACGCTATCTGAAATATACTTTTTTTGCCTTCAGCTTCGCATGGTATCAAAATCATCCCGTTCTCAACCGCGACATGTGAAACGTTTATCCCAGCCAAAGCCCCGCCGAGTTCCGTCCGCATAACGGACTCCAGATGTTCAAGAGGCAGCGGGTTAACGGACCTTTCAGGGTCTCCGAGAAGATATTTCCCTATGCTCAGGACCGAAGCCATCTGCTGACTATCCGAGACCATGCCCTTTTGTAAATTATCAGCATTTTCCGTCATCATTTTCGGCTGAAACATGCTCTGAACTGCAAGCGTATGCCCTTCTTCACCTATTGCTGGATATGCCCACGCCATCTCCAGAGTAACGAACGAAATAGCCACAAACGCACTGATAACCTTAAAACTGATATATTTTTTCACCTTATTCATTTTATCTCTCCCGATTATATATTACCTATTACAATACTTTAACGCGGGGGAACTAAACCCTTCTCCCGGATCAAAACCTTGATATTTTTTATAATTGAACTTATATAATTGGAATACAAACCTTAAAAAACTTAAAATTTATCCCGAGCATCATTTCTTTATACGGGATAACGGTGGACCGTAGTCCACCGTACCCTCATCCTATTAAGCTTTCACGAGGATCTCTCTGACATACCTGTGATAGTTTTTCACTTCAGCCTCAAGATCTACTGCTTCAACCTTAGGAAGATAAATATACAGATTGCCTGACTTGTTATCCAATCCGTCGATTATCCTCAAAAGCTCCTCTTTATCTTTTGTAAGCACAAGATTTACAAAAACCTCATATTGGTTGATATTGGTTTTCGCTTCCGGTGAAAGATTTATCTGGAGGATGTTTTCATCCGTATAGTCCACGTCTCCCAGTATGACCCTTAAGCCCGTGTTCGTCTTTTTCACGTTCTCAAAAGATCTCTGGGCGAGCATGAAAAGATCCCCGTTAGTATAATCCCTACGATCCAGTAGTATAATATCCTCCGGATCGACCACTCCGTCAAGCATCCACAGTTCCATTATTTTCCGTTTGAACTCCGCTTTTTCTTCCTCGGTTACCACCGATGCCGGTAAGCTTATCATGAATTTATCATGCTGACGGTCACTCTCCTTATTAACGCTCATAAGATCGCGCCGTTTTTCTATCTCTATCCCCGCCGGCACGATCGCTTTAGCACCGTCACCGAATACCGCTTCCCCGTCAACATAATGAAGCAGGTAATGTTCTTCTTTCTTTTTCAATACATCCTTAAGATACTCCACCCTGCGGCTTCTGGCTGCCGGCTTTTTGTAGAAAATATCGTATGACTTTTCAACTCTCATCTGATAAAGGCTTAATGAAGACAGGTTGAAAGATTTTATGGTCTTGCTCCAGTTAAGATCACTCGCGATGTCCTTTAAAACCTTTTCAATATTCTCTATATTCGATACTGTTTTTTCGTTAAGAGCTTCCAATTCGGGATTGGAAAGATCAAAAACCCTGGATTTAAGTTCGCTGACCATACTTACCACTACATCGTAAAGATCTTTGATCTCGGCATCAACGTTTATCAAAGCGGCCGCGGCTGCTTTTGAGGTCCTGCGGGCCGACTCGAGTTCTTCCATCAAAGCTTCCTCGCTCCGGCTTTCCAGCACTGCTAATTTGACCCCGGGCAGAGAATGCAGTTCTTCAATCTCGATTTCCGAAAGCTCATTATAAAGGAATACCGGGATACCTAAAAGAACAAGATTATCTTCTTCCGAATAACGGGCCGATGAGATCTCACTTATAAGCCTGTTGAATTTTACCATATTGAAATCAATAACTTGTATAATGTTCTCAGGCATGTCCTTAAGCTCAAGGTCTTCAATCTTAAAAGACATGTCCAGAGCCTCAATAGCTCTGTCTAGGTCATCAAAACTTTCCACCGCACCGTACAGCCGTTCTCTTATATAAGAGACATCATCTTCTTGCAGGCCGGTAACCTCTATCGTCTTTCCGTCAATTTCTTTTTCTTCCAGCAATCCGTCAAAATACTCCAGGATCTCTTCGCGGGCCCTTATTTTTTCCTGCGTCCTAATAGCCCTTTCAAACTTTTCGCTATCCCCGACCAGTTCCTGCATATCAGAAAAATCTCTTGACGTTACTACGTTTTTATATCCCTTGACTTTGGCCCAGCTCTCTATAGTTGTGGCAAATTTAGGATAAACCGTTTTCTCTCCGGCTTCTACGGTCTTGGTAATCTCGACCGGAGGATACTGAGAAAGCACTTCTTTAACGGTATCTATATCATCATATTTATTTATCTGATCCGCTATCTTCCGGGCAAAAGTAACTTCGATCGGCACCCTGTCCCCTTCCACAAAATCCCCCTCTACGTAAAGGTTTCTGGAAAGATATTCTCTGATCCCCTCTATGGAAATATCACCGAGTTCAAACCCTTTTTTAATGATCTCGTCCAGCGCTCTATTTATAACCGCCCTGAAAAAGACCGAATCGTTCTTTTCCAAAAGCCCCAGAAGCCTGACAAGTTCTTTTTCATCTTTCATGTTCCTGATAGAATCGATCACTTTATTCCTGGCGGCCTGATCATCCGATAAAAGAACAGTATACATATCATCGGCGTTACCCGAAACAGCACGAAAATAAAGTTCCGCCTGTTCTCTTGACCTTTTATACGCGCCCGGGGTGAACCACCTCAAGACCGGAGACATCATTAACATCCCTTTAAAATGGCTTCCAAACCCCTCATGAATATCGATTATCTTTATCAATCGTTTTGAAAGATATTTCTGCACTTCTTCGTTACGGTACCCGCCGGAAGTAGCCACTACGATCTGCTCGGCCTCCGCCTTTGAAGGTACTCCCGAAATAAAAGCGGTATAATCGGGGTTATCCTTATAATGATTTATCACGGCATTTCTTACCGCGTTCCTTAAGCCTAAATGGCTTATTCCAGCTATAAGCGAATATAACGAAAGCGCGCCAAAGAAAACAGCAGGTAATGTCATTGCCGTATGCCATACCTGAGAAACTTCTCCCCAGTTTAAAAGAGAGAACATTCCTGTCAACATGGAAAAGACCACCATAGCCGCCATAGCGAATATACCGGCGGCTTTACCCTCAGAAGGTTTATACGGGTGCACCTTTACCTCTGCCGCCTTTTCGCCTTTATACTCTGTTCCCCTTTCGATCCCAAGAGAACTTATCAGCACCTCAGTTTTAAGACTGCCGTCAAATATAAATTCTACTCCCGCCTGTTTGAATGTAGAAGGATCATATTCTCCTCTAGTGTACTCAGGGTTTTCAGCCATTTTAGCGGGATTTATTCTAATCTCCAATGTCCCGTCCGGCCCGAACTCAAAAGTATCTCCGGCCACAACAGAGTAATAATTTTTATCATCATCATAAGATCGGGCAAACGGCCTTACTCTTGGTCTTTCTTTTACTCCTTCAGGCAATCTCAAATTGAATATGAACGTGGCGTTATGAATATATTTATCGTGATTCCCTTTCTGCAGGTCAAGGCTACCATCCTGATCTATGGAATACATATCATTCCCGAAGATCTCTCTGGTATCGACCATGATACCGCCCTTACTCGTATCCGCTGAAAAACTTAAAGGCACCTTCCATCCTTCGCTTTTTTTACCTTTTATATCAGCCATAGGAACGGCGGAACTGACGTCAAAACCATTTTCCAGAATTTTTTTGACGCCGATATCCTGACCCGGGAGACCGTAAAGTTCATATATTTCCGGATCTATCGCGATCGTACTTTTTTCCTCTTCTCCGATTTTCAGCCTGGAAAAAACATAGAAGAGTTCCTTCTGGGACATTTTTTCATAGAACCATTCTTGAAATCTTTCCTTCTCTCTTTCAATCCTTTCTCGCTGGAACCCTCTCGCTTCCTTGATCTTTTCGTCAAAAGCTTCTATGGCCTGTTTGAACTTAACATCTATCATGTATTTGTAAGCCAGCACTTTGCCTCTCTCCTCGAACTCGTACATAGAATCTATTTTCGGCTCCATCCATTTCGTAAGATAGATCTTAGCCAGAGAAAGTGCTTTCTCTACTTTACTTATTTGATCAAGCAAATACTCGTCATCTATTTTTTCTCCCTTGATGTAGCGTTCCATCTTTTTCGCGTCGCCTTTTGCCTCCACGTAATCCGCAAACTCGAGCATTGAATATTCTATATGCGTCCTTCTTACTTTCATCTCCTTATATACCCTGGCAAAATCGAACAATGAAAGAGCGAGAATTGTAAAATAAGGAATTAAAAGAAATCCCGTCAAGATCGTAATTCTCTGTAAAAAACGATCCTGTCTGAAATTCCAGAATTTGTCCGCCCATTTTAGTTTTACTCCCATTTGAGATTGAACAGCGTCATCCCGGCCTCTTGTCCAGTAAGCTTCGCTTGTGTATCCGGGAAAAAGGCTCCTTCCCAGATTCAGATAGGAAGATACCAGCATATGGTTATAATAATCTATCCCTTTTGCTGTGGTCTTTCCCAGGTATTTCCACATATGGAGAGGAAGTCTATGAACGACAAAAAGCGGTCTTCTCAAAATATGACGGCTGATTAGATCAAACCCCCATAGCATAGAACCTATTATGGATATACCCGCTATCGGAGCGGCGATGAACCCGGGGAAATATCCAAATATCCAAAGCACGCCGGTTGCCGCTATAGATACAGCCGACAGTGACCCCCATATAGCGCTGATACGGACTTCTCCCCGTATATCTTTTTCTAAGGAAACAACTTCCTGCAATATTTGCTCTTTTATCAGGTCTTTACTGACCTCCCTGGAATCACCCCTTTCCCTGAGTGTCCTGGTATTCTTCTCAACAAGCGCGTCTATCTTTTCGTCAAGAACTTTAACAATGAGCTTTCCTTCAGAATTCCTGAGATTAGCCATGTCAGGCTCGGGTATCCTTTTCTTCCCGGCTTCATCCAGATAAGTTTTAGTATCGAGGTCATATGTCAATATCCTTTTATATATATCAAGCACAGTCAGCACATTACGATCGTCAGCGAAATCCTCATTGTCTTTCAATTTGGGCAGAAACGTGCGGTCAGAGCCATAGATCTTCTGTTCCATAAGATCTTTTAGACCGATAAGAATGCTTATTTTCCCCACTATCCTTATCCTTAAAGCCTCATTTGTAGACTCTTCATCTTCCGCCGCGTATTTGTAGATAACTACCCAGGCCATGGCCGTCAGAACAACCGCCGGTAGGAGAAAAACAACAATACCTGTTTTTAATGTAGGTAACCATTGATGCAGGAATTCAATGGCCATCTTACTCACTACCGAGTCCTGCATCAAGATCGCCCCTAGATCCCCCGTCCAGCTCAGATCAAAACTTTCCGCGGCGTAATTAACAGCCTGCCCTATCATATAAAACCCCGTCATAACTATAGCGAACAAAGTAGCTACACCCGCTAAAGTAGCCGCGGAAAGATGCGCCATATGCTGAAACACATACCAGCCACGCATACGTCCCTTGAACCAGCCCCACAAACCTCTGCCTTCATATCCCATGCCTTTGATAGGATCTACCTGCCATTGTTCGGACGGCTGCAACCCCATCCTCCTGGCTATGGAATATATTAGATGTCCGCTCCCATATCCGGCCAATCCTCCGAGAATGAACCCGGATAGCCCCGATATGAATCCGCCCAGGATCATCATTGTAGATCCAAAAAGCGCCCAGCCTATGCCAAAACCTATATATTGGCCGAAAAACATAAAAAAGGCCGGCTTAAACGAAAGTATGACCCAGAAAGTCTGCAGGGTTATCCATCTTGACCTTTGAAGCCACCATTTGAAACCGAGTTTCGGAAGTTCATCTTCCAGTATCTGTATAAACTTACCTTCAAGCCTGGTAGCTTTAAGTTTATAGAGAGAAAGTCTTGACCCGAGCTCCGCGTCCTCTATCTGGTTATATGGATCCCATACACCTGACTGCGAATACATGGTCAGGTTTTTCCTTAATAACTCCGCTGGTATACTTATTGATTCCTCTTTCTTATCTCTACCTGAAGTTAAACTCTTAAAAAACATGTTTATTCTGTGAGATATTTTTCTTAAAAACTTCATGTTTTTCAACTTATATTCGCGGCTCGTTTCCTCCTTTGATATTTCCTCCCTTAAAGGCATTATCAAAGACTGCAGCCGTACCCTGTCGTTCATAGGCAGATGTTCTATCACTCTTTTCTTATCGTCAGTTACAAGCCTGTTCCCCGCCAGCATTTCCCAAAGGAACCCGTTACCCGTGCCACCGAGAAATAAAAATCCCGATTTTGTCTGCCCTATCTGTATACTGTTATGCCAGTTCATATAATCTACCCACGCAAGGTCGCTCCAATCGTCCGGTTTTACTATCGGTACCTGCCTCAATTCCGTCTGCATTACAGTGGGAACATTCCTTATCCTGAACTCCTGCTTCACAAAATCATCTTCAGTGGGATATACCTTCAAGAATGCCCATAATAAATATTTGACCCGATTAGCGGGATCAGTATTATCTTTTATCCAAGCCTTTGCTTGACGTTCAGAGGCTTTGTCGATCTGAGTTAACTGTGCATTTCGGGCATTTTCATCTTTGCCAAGGCTATCCCGGAGATTACTGACAACCTGCCGGTATTCATCGGCTATTTTTTTCTCATCGACTTCCAAAGATATACCCCATCTATCTCCTTCAGCTAAAGCGGCCTTACCATTTTCTGAATCCCATTTAATTTTATTTCCCCTGATATATGCCTGATGTTCTATCGCGTTGAACCTGCTCTCCCATACACAGAGCTTCATCCTGAGCACTAACGGTGTGAACCTGTCCTCTTCATCGACAAGTTCCGCGAAGAAAGGCGGTTCAAGTCCTTTTTCCGCGTAAAACTTCTTGATAACCTGTACTTCCTCGGCGTTAAGAGGAGGTTTCATCCTTACTTTACGCTGCACTCTGCCAAGATTCATACCCCTTTCAGCGCAGCTTACTACCTTTATATTATCTCTGTACTGATACAGCCTTCCTATCCATCCGTCTTTGACCCCGGGGTCGCCCCTGTCTACCCCTTCGGGATTCCCGTATATCGCCTTATTCATAGCCTTCTGCCCGTCAAGATCGTTATCATCCGTAACAGGGAAAACATCTATCTGACCGGGATATGTTTTCACAGCGCTCGTTACTATCTCAACCAGTTTTTCTCCGGCTCCTCCACCGAAAGTGGTCTCCATCAAAGCCACTCTGGGAAAAAGTTTTTCTCCATATTTCTCTAACATGTATTTAATATCTCCAAGGGTGAAATACCCCAGTATATCGCTATTATCAAACGCCGGTTTTTTCTCTTCAAGCTCGTTAATAGAAGGTATCTTAGTATTTAATCTCAGATCTCCCTTGATCACATCGATAAGCTTTTCCCTGTCCCTTTTCTTATTCAGGTAAACCATCTCCAGGACCGGAGAGTTCAATAAAAGATCATATGAAGGCCACACAGCGGGTTTCATTCCTTTTTTCAGAAGGGCTCTTCTGATAAACAAACCCGCCATTCCTTTAAAACTGGAAGAAAGATGCCAGAGAAAATTCCTGAAAAACTTTCTGGGCCCCTGTTCTCGCAACCTGCTCATCAAATCCCTGTAACCGGTCAGATTAAAGAACTCGTTATCTTTCTGCTCAATTATCATATTTTCAATTATTATCTTTGCCTGAGCTTCGTCAATGGTATCGATATTGATATATCCAGGGATATCAGATATCTCGCCATCATCCAGCTTTTCGCGCATAGAATCCCTCACCCCCGAAAGCATCTGCGCCATCATGGAAGAGGGAACACTTTTTGATATATCCTCTATTGTTATGGTTTCAGGATTTTTCGTAAACCTTGCTCCGAACAGGATAAGTTTTTCTACCATTACTATCGCCATGAAGAACGCTATAGCCGAAACAAGAGCCATCCCGGAATAAAGAAAAATATTTATATTATCCAGGACGCCTATGTTCAGCGTACCGAATGCCTGGAACAGAGTTCTCCCTAGATAAGATAAGAACAATAACGTAACCGAATAGAACGCCAGCTGGACGAAGTTAGATTTATGTCTGTCTTTCCCCAGCACCTGACTGCTCCTTGCCGGCGAAGGCCCTTCTTCTCCTTTGGATATTCTCGCCATTCTTTCAACTCTGAAACTTCTATCCACATCTTCCAGGTCTATGGCTCGATCCACAGCTTGTTTTAATTCTTTCTCTTCCGCAATATTTTTGTCATTTGCCAGGACATTCTCTATCCTCCCCACCCTGTACTGAAGCATACCTTTAAGATAAGGAACTATGTTATTCAGCGGCATAGGCTCTTCCGGAGCAGAATAGCCTTTACCCGTCTGCCTGAATGGACCGTTAAAAGGAGCTTCCTCAAAAATACGGTTCAAGTACAGATTCCCCACAATAATAGCGCTATCATCGTTCATACGCAGGAAAGCGTTGGCGATCGCGTTTTTCACCTCCGGATCTTTTGCTTTCTGAAAAACATCCATAAAAACGTTCAGTTTGTCCGGAAGGTCCCCTTCACCCGCGGCAAATGTGATTTTCTCTATAGCTTTAACCAGTTTAACTTTTAAACGCTCGTCCTCCTCTTCTTCAAGCCGGTCGAGCATAGAACCCAAAAGCCCGTCAATATTATCTGCCGGTTCTACCGTAATTACAGCGTCTATCCCCGCTTCCCTGAGTTTATTGTTTTTATCATTGATGATATTCTCTTTACTTATAAAGGCTATTATCCCTAACGGATCAACATGAACCGCGGCTTCTAAAGCCGCTATCTTAACTTCTTCCGATAATGTGCTGTTTAATATTTCATATAGAACAGATATTATTTTTTCTCTTACTTCACTTCCTGTCTTTTCCTTTTTAGTTCTTCCTAACGCTCTTACAACACTTGCCTTAGACCTATCCTCATACTCATTCCCTTTTGAAAATATTACTTTGTCTCTTAGAGTTTCTACCCAGACCTCTCCATCTATAGCATTCGTAAGTCCGTTTATATCCCCGGATGAAAGGTATCCTAATATTTTATTTTCGATGTTATCCTGGGCTTCTATAGACTCCACTCCTTTATTTTCAAAAGCAAGTACTTCCTCCGCCTTCATTCTGATCCCGGAAGAAAGTTCTTCATTTGAAGCTATATTTTCCAGGCTTACCAGAGCGTCTTTTTTAGGAATACGTATATTTCTGACATCACCGAAAATAGATATCTTTTCCCTGTCAGCCTTCTTAATACCAAGATCTCTCAAGTTAAGATGCTTATCATCAAATCTCACGATCTTCCCGTCAAGCTCGCCCTCTTCCGAAGCGAGATAAGCAAATATCCTGGCCGCGGGATCTTCCGTTTTGAAAAGATCCATGACCATGGCGTTTTTCTTTTTTTCGAGTTCATCTATACGCTTTTCTGCGTCCGCATATTCAGCAACCTTATTCTTTTCCTGCCCTATTTCTGAATCAACGTAACTTATCAATTTCATGGCTTCATGGATCCCGCGGTTGCCGAAACGAACAAAAGCCTTAACAAGTTCGCCAAGAACCCCGAGGTCTTTGAAGTTCTCTGAAACTAACATAAGCTTTTTCATGATTTTTTCCCGGTCCTCTTCTCCTACCAGACTTAATATCTTCACCACGGAAACGCTCAGGCCTATTTGTCCCGGCGACAATTGTTTCCCAGCATTTTTCAGCGATAGCAAAGCATCAAGAACGGAAACAACAGATCCAAGCAACTTATCAGCTCCTATCTGTAAAAGAATATCCGTTCTATCTAAATATAAGCTGCCCAACACCGCGAGATCAAGATAAGAAGAATATAATACCACGGTGTCTCTTAAGCCAATAACACACAATGCCCTCGCCGCCACTTCTCTCGCGAGATCATATTC
>CAYMTI010000007.1:0-13372 GCA_964393315.1 uncultured Planctomycetia bacterium | reverse complement strand
CCGCGGCGACACTGGGCAAAGAAGGCGTCAGAACGTTCAACCTTATGGCTAATCTGGATTTTCTATCCATACCTATAGGCAGATATATACAGAACAATCTTGATATCGTAAAGGGAGCGAAAAAAATACCGTTTATTTTTCATGTTAATTATTTTCTAAGAGGAGAAGACGGCTAGTTTCTCAACGGGATTAAAGATAAACATGTGAGGATAAAATGGATGGAAAAAAGGGTCAACGGCGAAGCGGGAGCTTTGGAGATGCCTACGGGGTATATCCCGCGATACGAGGACCTGGCTCTTCTTTTTAGGGAAGTTCTTGATAAGGGATATACCCGGGGCGAGTATGAACAGCAATTTAAACTTCGTATACCGGAAAATCTTGCTAAAATAGAAAGGATAAGAAATATTTATCATACAAAGGTATTTGATACGCCGCACGCTCTTTTGCAGGCTCTTGATGAGCAGCAGAAGAGTCTTAAAGACTGGCGGGAAAAATACGGGGATTATGTGTCCCCTGGGGTTTGTAAACAGGTATAGCCTAAATGAGTTAAGTGTTTTGTGTCGCTGAATTAACTATACCGGGAGGATATTGTATGCTGGGAAATGAAGCTATAACAAAAATTAATATAAAAGATATCACTCTTTTCCGGGAAGGTAAGGTTAGAAATGTGTATGACCTGGGAGATAAGCTTCTGTTTGTCGCCAGCGACCGTATTTCCGCGTTCGATGTAGTTATGCCTAATGGGATACCGGATAAAGGGAAAATATTGAACATGATCTCAGCTTTCTGGTTTGAATATACCGGAGGGATTGTACATAATCATATGATAACCACGAATATCGATGAAATAATATCCCAGGACCGAAGACTTGCTGATTATAAGGATCTGCTGGAGGGCAGATCCATGCTTGTTAAAAAAGCCGAACCTATAATGGTAGAATGTATAGTAAGAGGATATATTTCGGGGTCGGGCTGGAAAGACTATCAAAAAACCGGTATGGTCTCGGGGATAAGACTGCCCGAAGGGCTTAAGAACTCCGATAAACTTGAAGAGCCTGTTTTTACTCCTTCGACAAAAGCTGATGAAGGACATGATATAAACATTACTCAGCAGGATATGATAAATGAGGTCGGAGAAGATACGTTTTTATATTTGAAAGAAAAGAGCCTTGAACTATATGTCGCAGCACGTGATCTTGCAGTTACAAAAGGGATAATCATAGCCGATACGAAATTCGAGTTCGGAAAGGTAGATGGAAAAATAATTTTAATGGACGAAGCTCTGACTCCGGATTCTTCGAGGTTCTGGCCCGCATCTGAATATCAAAGCGGCAGACAGCAAAAGAGTTTTGATAAACAGTTCGTCAGGGATTATCTTGAGACTCTGGACTGGGATAAGACTCCTCCGGGCCCGGTGCTGCCGGAGGATATCGTATCTAAAACCAGGGATAAATATATACAGGCTTATAAGATCCTAACAGAAAAGGATCTTGTGTAAGGACCGGAATAAATAAGAGGATGTTATATGAAACCCAGGGTATTTACCTTAGATCCATTCAATATTGACGCGGGGTTAATTGAACAGGCAGCCGAAATTATAAATAACAGAGGTCTGGTCGCTTTCCCCACTGAGACAGTATACGGCCTGGCCGCGAACGCTCTTGATCCAAAAGCCGTTGCGGGTATTTTTGAAGCGAAAAAAAGACCGTTCGATGATCCTTTAATAGTGCATATAGCAGCCATAGATGATCTTTTCAGGATAGCGAGGCACGTGCCTCCTGTAGCGGAAAAGCTTGTTAGCAGGTTCTGGCCCGGAGCTTTGACCCTTATACTGGAGAAAACCGATTTGATACCGGACATAGTTACTACCGGCCTGGATACTGTTGCCGTACGTATGCCGGCCAATATGATAGCCAGAGCGTTTATCGAAAAAGCGGGTGTCCCTTTGGCAGCTCCCAGCGCAAACCTTTTTGGGAAACCTTCGCCTACTTCAAGCGAGCATGTTATTCAAGATCTTGAAGGGAAGATAGATATTATACTGGACGGCGGGAAGACCGAGATAGGTATAGAATCTACAGTAGTAGGGTTTTCTAAAGGTAAAGTGATGATATTGAGGCCCGGGGGTATAGATATGGAAAAGATAAGAGAGATAGCCCCGGAGGCGGAAATTGAAACTGAGAGGTTACATATCAATGTTTCACCGGGGAAATATCCGAAGCATTATTCGCCTGACGCCAGGGTAATGATAGTCGAGGATACCCCGGATCAGGAAAATAATGTTATTTCACTTGCTAAAGAAATAAAAGAGCATGGCAAGAAAGTGGGGGTATTGGCAAAACAGGAGCATGAAGCCTCTTTCAGAGAATACAATACCAAGATACTGGGACCCCAGAACGATCCTAAAACCTGTGCCGCGAGATTATTCAGCCTATTCAGGGCTTTCGATGATGAAGAAGCGGATGTCATTATCGCGGAAGCTATTCCCGCGGAAGGGTTGGGATTGGCGGTCATGAACCGGCTACGCAAAGCCGCCGGTCCGGATCTTTTCAACGGATAATAATAATTTATTGAATATGGCGATCGTGAAAGGCCGGGGAAGCATGATGCATTCCCTGCTCAGACAGTCCGAGATCTGATTTTTGGACAAAAGAGATCTCGGAAACTCGCATTGAACGCATCATGCTTCCCCGGCGCAGAGATGTATGGGTGAAAGAATTTTTCTTAGGGGCTTTCAGGTTGTTATTTTTTTTCAGTAACGGTAAAGTTTTTTTGAAGGAAATTTTTTAATTCTTGATTTTCAGCTATATCGTCATAGCTGAATATGACTATCCCGTCAGGAGACAGATTTTTAGCTGTAATTATTTGTTTTTTGAGGTTTTCCATATCTTCTCTCATCAGGTACGCGCCCAGACCTATTTGTAGTTTCTCTTTAAGGTCGGGGAACAGTACTGATTCTGCGCGTATTTTCATATAATCATTATTTTCGGTATAGTTCATAAAAACAACATAATCGATTAAACCTTTACGGAGCCATTCAGGCCAGTTCTGGAATGTTACCAGATAGGCTTTATCTATGGAAGGGACCACCGCGCAGGATATTTCGGCCCCGGGGGACACTGTTTTCACCTGGGTGTACAGGTATTTCACCAGTTTTGTTACCTGGTCTCTGCGCCATTTATCCCACAGGTGAGCCTTTTTTCTGGACATGTCCATTGTCCCGGGTTCCAGTCCGGTTTCATTTTTGAAGTTTAACAGGTTAAACCGGTTATAGCCGTAACTAATGCCCTGTTGTGTGAATCTTGCTCCCGGTATGTAGGGGAGAGAAACGGGGTATCTTATGTAATCGAGGTGAATGCCGGAAAATCCAGGGTATTTTGAAAGGATTTCCTTTAGGATATTACCAGTATATTCTCGTACCCGGTAATCTCCGGCTTCCAGGAATAGCTGATGTTCGGGAACAAAACCTTTTGTAACGTGAAGGCTTGTATTGCCGTACTGATCATAAGTGAGAATATCCTTTCCGTATTTTCCAAGTATATGCGCCTGTTCGTTCTTGGCTAAACTCAAAACATTAACCCAAGCGTATACTTTTATCCCGGTTCCACGGGTTTTATTAAGCATATAACTTATAGTATCTGTCCCGGCGTTATCCAGGGACCGGGTATAGGCTGTTTTGTCGGTAATGTCCGAGTTGTAATATGCTTTGTTCGCTCTGTATATTTGGAGGTATATATCTGTTATGCCGCATTTTGAACAATTGTCCAGGAGACGGTCTACATTTTCCCGGGACTGTAGAACTTCCTGTTCAGTGAAGACGGTGATCCATATGCCCAGCCGGGGAGAGACATTATTCATCGTCTGGCTATTATCCTGCCCCTTCAATATGGAAGAGCCTAATGTCATAAGTATGAGGAAATAGATTATTTCCCGGGTGTGTTTAAGAATACGCATAAGTTATATATATATCGGTATCGGGATAAAGTCAAGCCGGGGAAGCATAACAGATAAAAATATCACCAAATCCAACGTGCAGGTCTGACCCCATTGGGACTACTTGGATTGATAAAAACAGTATGAGCGTGTATAATATTATGCGCTGATAGTTAGAGATGAAGGGGGCTATATGCCGGAGAAAAAGATAAATGTCAAGTTACTTCAAAATACAGATAACGCTTTAGCGGTAATTTATGCCGCTTGCAGGCAGTGTTATTCACCGCTATTCGCGGGTGAGATATATGAGGATATGTCAGGAGCCGGAGAAAGGGAAAAAGCCTCTGGGTTTATTCGTAAAGTTGTTAAAAGCGGCCATGAGAGCCCGCTGGAACATGTGACATTTACTTTTGCTGTAGAAGGGGTCTCCAGAGCCCTTACGCATCAGCTTGTAAGGCACAGGCTTGCTTCTTATTCGCAGCAGAGTCAGCGCTATGTCAAGGAAGACGATTTCGATTTTATAATACCTCCGGTTTTTGAGGAAGACGAGGAATTGAAAAACAGGTTTTTGTCCGTGATGAGTGATATACGAAAAGGGTATAACGATATTCTTTCTTTTCTGGAAAAAAAAGGGATAAAGGGAGAAAGGGCCAATCAGGATGCGCGCTTTGTCCTGCCCCAGGCCGCGGAAACGAAAATAGTTGTGACGATGAATTGCAGAGAGCTTATACATTTTTTCGCGCACAGATGCTGCGCACGGGCACAATGGGAAATACGCGAACTTGCGGGTATCATGCTTGAAGTGTGTAAACGCGAACTTCCGGAAGTCTTTTCCGGTTTTGGGGCTAAATGTGAAAGGCTGGGTTATTGTCCTGAAGGCGCCGTATTCGGGTGCGGCAGATTTCCAGTAAAAGCAAAAACGTAAGAGGGGAACAGATGAAAAGCAAAGTAATATCCCGTAAGGGTCTTGTTTATAAATGCGATGACAGGGAAAGGGATATACGCAAAGACCTTAAGGACAGCATATCAAAATTACTTATATCGTCGACATGTATAAACAAAAGGATCTCCAGACTGGCGAAACAGATAACGGATGATTACAGAAAAAACAAAATAGAAGAGCTGGAAACTGTTGTTGTTCTCAAGGGTGCGGCGGCTTTCGCCAGTAAACTTGGACAGGAAATTTATAAGAACGGGGGGCCCGCAATAAATTTTAATTATATACAAGCTTCGTCTTACGGTGCAGGTACAGTTTCAAGAGGCAAGGCTTCAGTCAAAGGGGAGCTTGACCCGCTGAAAAATAAACCGGTTCTTATAGTCGAGGATATAGTTGATACGGGCATTACCATGAAGAAACTAAAAGACCATCTGGAAAACGAACTGGGTGCTTCTACCGTTAAGATATGTTCACTTTTAAGTAAGCCGGCCAGAAGGATCCCTAAGCTTAAAGACGAGATCAAGATCGATTACCCGGGCTTTGAAGTTCCTGATGTGTTCGTGGCGGGGTTCGGTATGGATTGCGCCGGAAAATTCAGGGAATTGCCTTACATAGTAGCGGTTAACGAGAAACACTTTTCTTCTAAATAAAAATAAAGCAGGGAGGGTTAATGGACAAAGTTCTTCTTAAAAACGGAAAAGTGATAGACGTTATCGGGAAAAATATAGAAACAAAAGACATCGCTGTCGCGGGCGGGGTTATCGTTGATCCGGGACAGGTTTGCGAATATGATGAGGTCATTGATCTTCATAATGCTTTTGTTTCTCCGGGATTTATAGATGGACATTTGCATATAGAGAGCAGTATGCTTTCTCCCGCGGAGTTCAGCCACGAAGCCGTGAAGTCCGGGACCACGTCTCTTTTCGTAGATCCTCATGAAATAGCTAATGTGCTGGGACGGAAAGGCGTCGAGCTTTTCCTTAAAGCAGCGCCAGAGCTACCGCTTGAAATGAATATCGGGATACCATCATGTGTGCCGGCCACTCATCTTGAAACATCGGGCGGGAAGATTACATTAAAAGATATTGAGGAGCTTGTGGTTCATCCAAATATTTACGGTCTTGCGGAAATGATGAATTTTCCGGGAGTAGTACACGGGATAGGGGATGCCAGGCAAAAGGTCGATCTTGTGATTTCAAAAGGAAAGATAGTTGACGGCCATTGCCCCGGGCTTTCGGGACAGGATCTGATCACTTATATTTCCAACGGAAAAAATGACGGCCGCATAAGGATAGGTTCGGATCACGAATGTACCAGTGCCGGGGAGGCGTTGGAGAAAATGGATAACGGTATGTATGTTATGCTGCGCCAGGGGTCAAGTTCCAAGGATCTTGAGAATATACTTCCCGAGGTTGCCAGGAACTGTTTTTGCCTGGATAAGTTCGGGCTTGTATCTGATGATCTCTCAGCTTATGACCTGAGAAGAAGAGGACATATAAATCATCTGGTCGGAATAGCGGTGGACATTATCAGGTCAGAAACTGAGCATACCCCGGAGGAGGCCGCCATAGAAGCGATTGCTATGGCGACGATCAATCATGCCCGGTATTTTGATAAAAATACGGGTAGGATCGAACCTGGGGCCGATGCTGATCTGATCATCTTTGATTCATTATCCCGCAATGAACCTGATATGGTCATTTCCAGAGGGATAATGGTCGTCAGGGATAAAAAGGTTGTAGCTCCCGTTTCTGGTCCTGATCTCAGTGTTTATAGCCATCCGGTTATTCTGCCCGATACCTTGGCGGATAAATTGATCGTACATTCCGATAATGAAAGGGAAAAAGTCAGGGTTATAACGGCGCGTCATAATAGCCTGTTAACCGGGGAAGAGATTATTGAAATGGAAGTTCATAATGGTATTGTCCCGGCTATTCCTGAAAAAGGCATTTATAAAATAGCTGTTATAGAAAGACATAGAGGGACAGGAAATGTTTCTGCCGGATTTATTAAGGGCTTCAATCTGAAAAAAGGCGCCATAGCCGGAACCGTGGCCCATGATTCACATAATCTCATCGCGGTGGGGACGAACGAGGCTTTTATTATAAAGGCCGTAGGGATGATAAAAGGGACAGGTGGGGGGCTTGCGGCTGTTTCGGATAAGGGGGAGGCGTATGTTGCCCTTGATCTCGCGGGGTTGATGTCTACTAAGACGATCGATGAAATGCTGTCAGAGTACGAGCATTTGAAATGTTTCCTTGATAAGGCAGGTATAGATCAGGATCCTTTTTCCACACTTTCTTTTATGGCGCTGCCCGTTATTCCCAAACTTAAAATAACGGATAAAGGACTTGTTGACGTTGAGTTGTTCGATTTTGTGAGTTTGTTCTCGGAATAAAAAAGCCGGAAGATATTTTCTCCCGGCTTTTTCACTTACCTCCTCTTTCGAAGGATCTCAAACCCAATTGCTAGAACAATCCGATGAACCATTCATGTATGTTCAGGAGCAATGCTCCGAAGACCAGAGAAACTATTCCCATAAGTTTTACAAGGATATTCATAGCTGGTCCTGTAGTATCTTTAAAAGGATCCCCTACCGTATCGCCGACAACCGCAGCCGAATGGGCTTCGGTGCCTTTTCCTCCGAGATTACCTTCTTCGATCCATTTTTTGGCGTTATCCCACGCGCCGCCTCCGTTTGACATCATTATGCCCAGAAGAACGCCGCTGATGGTCGCTCCGGCAAGGAACCCGCCCAGGGCTTCTACTCCTAAAAAGGAACCGACAAGTACGGGAGAGATAACTGCTACGAGTCCCGGAAGTATCATCTCCTTAAGCGCGCTTTTTGTTGCTATATCAATACATGCCTGAGTGTCAGGTTTAGCAGTCCCTTCCATAAGTCCAGTGATCTCCCGGAACTGCCTTCGTATTTCCTGCACGAGTTTATCCGCGGCTTTACCTACGGATTTAAGAGTGAAAGAAGCTATGGCAAAAGGTATAAGAGCTCCGATAAAGAGTCCAGTGACTGATAAAGGTTTGGCAAGGTCAATAGTTTTAAGGCCTGTTACTTTCTGGAAGGCCGCGAAAAGTGCAAGCGCGGTAAGTGCCGCAGAACCTATAGCGAATCCTTTACCTACAGCCGCTGTGGTATTGCCAAGAGAATCAAGCTTATCGGTTATTTTCCGCACGCTTTTGTCCAGACCGGCCATTTCAGCTATTCCCCCCGCGTTGTCCGCGATAGGACCGTAAGAATCCGTACTCATTACGATACCTATAGTGCATAACATGCCCACTGCCGCTAGACCTATTCCATACAACCCTGAAAAATAATAGGAAACAAGGGTCGCTCCGCATATGGTGAGGATAGGCATTATAGTACTTTCAAACCCTACAGCCAGCCCTGTGACGATAGTCGTCGCCGGACCGGATTTAGCGCTTTCCGCTATGTCTTTAATGGGTTTGCCCGATGTGAAATATTCGCTTTCTATACCTATGAGAATACCTCCCAGAAGTCCCGCTAGTATTGCCCAGAATTCCTTGATGCCGCCGAACATAAATTTAGATGAGAAGAACGCCCCCACTAGAAAAAGGACGGAAGATATCAAAGTTGAATTTCTCAAAGCTGTCTGGGGATTCAGCGTTTTTAAAAAATTAATGGAAAGAACCCCGGCTACCGAACAGATAAGGCCTATAGAAATAAGGATAAGCGGAAAACTAGTAGCTACGCCCGGGTTGACCATAACAGCTCCGATAGCCATCGTGGCGATGACCGATCCCACATAGGATTCAAAAAGGTCCGCGCCCATACCGGCTGTATCTCCGACGTTATCTCCTACATTATCGGCTATGACCCCGGGATTTCTCGGATCGTCTTCCGGGATACCGGCTTCTAGTTTACCGACAAGGTCAGAACCCATATCTGCCGCTTTTGTGAATATACCTCCTCCTACACGGGCGAAAAGGGCTATTGAACTGGCTCCCAGCGCAAAACCTGTGATGATAGAGGTATCCTTCGTTATCATATAGCAGGTGCCTACCCCAAGAACGCCCAGAGCCGCTACCGTAATTCCCATTACAGAGCCGCCTTTGAACGCTACCATTAGGGCTTCGGGGGCGCCGCTTTTTTGCGCGGCTTCACATGTTCTGGCACTTGACCGGGTTGCCGCTTTCATGCCTATAAAACCAGCCAGCATAGAACAGAACGCTCCTGAAATATAAGCTATACCGGTATTTAATGACAGGAATCGTGAGATGATGGCGAACATTATAACAACAAAAATGATGATTATGCGATATTCCATTTTTAAAAAGGTCATAGCTCCTTTGTGTACCTCGCTGGCTATTCCGCTCATTATTTCCGATCCTTCAGATCTTTTAAGAATAGAAAAAAAGGTGAAAACAGCGAAAGCTAAACCCGCGAGTCCGAGTAGAGGTATTGCTATCATTTTTCGCTCCTTGGTTAATAATATTTAAGTTTAATTAAAAATAAAATAAGATGCCAAAATAGCACATTTACAGCGCATTTTCAATATAATTTTGAAAATTAAACATCTGAGCTCAAGATTTATATGACTTGCTTTATATTAGCGATTATCTCATCCGGCCATATGAATTTTGAAAGGACTTTTTCCGCTCCTTCTTTTTTTGCCTGGTCTATCAGCTCATGTGATATGAAGGCGGTCAAGATGAAGATCTTTGTGGCGGGGTTTATTTTTTTTATTGATCTTAACAACTCAAGCCCGTTCATCTTAGGCATCTTATAATCTATGACAATAAGATCATAATTTTTCTTATTTATCATTTCCAACGCTTCCAGAGGGTCGGTTGAGGTGTCTACCTTATAATCGGTATCAATCGTAAATACGTCCGCCAGAGAGTCACACATATCCTTGTCATCATCTACAAGTAATATATCAGGTTCTTTTTCTGTCATTTGTCCCCGCTTTATATGAAGGTAATTCTATCGCGAAACATGTTCCTTTTTTACTTGTTTTCTCGAGATACAGCTTTCCGTCATTTGTTTCGACTATAGATTTTGATATAGGAAGTCCCAGTCCTGTGCCCGTTATTTTTGAGGTGTAAAAAAGGTTGAATATTTTTTGCCTGGTGCTTTCCGATATGCCCATGCCGGTATCGCATATTTTCGTGATGATCGTTTTTTTGTCCTCTGAAGCGGAAACTTTTATTTTTATTGTTCCGCTATAGGGCATAGCCTGTATGGAATTGAGAACAAGGTTCCTGAAAACACTGTAAAGCTGATGGAAATCCATAAAGACATAAAGAAGATCTTCATCCAAAATTTCAAGTTCAAGGTTTATGCCTTCAGGAATTTCTATATCTTTTAGTGTCTCCTCAATACAGTCTTTAACTGAGATCATTTTTGCCAGATCGGCTTTAACCCTTGAATAACTTAGAATGCTTTCCAGGATGTTACTGGTAAGTTTTATTTTTTCTTCCAGCATATCGAGGCGTTTTTCGAAAAGCACGCGGTCGTTGCTGCCTTCTTTTCTCAGCAGAAATACGGAATTATGTATTATACTCAAGGGGGTTCTAAGTTCGTGCGCTATTTGAGCGGCCAGTTTTCCCAGGACCGCCAGCTTATGTTTTTCCACCATATTTTCGCTCATTATTTGTATTTGTCTGGTTTTGGCTTTAACCGTCGCGTTTAGCGAGAATACCCACAGTATCACAAGTATTATCGTTATACTGCCCATTACCGCCGCCAGAATTACTATAGCTTGTTTCCAGGGGAAAGGTTCGAGAACATTCAGCCCGAACCATTTTCTTTGTAGACGAAGCAGCATCCCATTCTCCTTGAGCGACTCTATGCCGAGATTGAGATCCTTAAGAAGTTTCACATTGTTTTCTTTTACGGCCATACAATATTCGTAAATTGATCCGACAGAAGCGCCTATATATTTAAGCCCGCGTATTTTGTTGGTCTGTATGTAGAAGAGGGCAACGTTCTTTTCGGCGATGATCGCTGTTACTTCCTTGTTCTTTAGCATTTTAAGGGCTTCGAGTACAGTTTTGGTCTTTATTACTTGTATTTTCCCATTTTTGATGAGTTCCGGGAAAACATGGCTTTCTTTGTGTACAGCCACTAAGGTACCTTCCAGGGAGTTTATAGAATTAACATATGTATTGTCGGAATTCACAAAAATAGCAAATTCTATTTCTGAAACGGGCTGGGTATAGTTTATGAAGTCAGGGTGTTCAGGCTTGGCCGGAAGTCCTATTATTCCGTCGATATTTCCTTCTTCCAGGGATTTAATGCAATCATCTCCCGGTAACAATTTTATTTGTATGTTCTTGCCGTAGAATGAATAAACTTTGGAAGAAAGGATCTTAATAAGATCGACCGAAAATCCGGCCGGCATATTTTTTTCGTTATAGTAGGAATACGGCGCGAAGGATTCGTCTCCGGCAAATATAAGAGTATTGTCCGTTCTCTTCGTTCCGGGATATTTAAACCCGTATGATGACAGCGCTACAAATAATAAAAAGAGTTTTATTATACAAAGGTATCTTTTCCGCATAGCAAAAATCTCCTTAATAATGGGAAATATGGATTAACGACCCTGATTTTATATAAGTATATATCGTTGAAAAGGCATATGCAAGCCGGGAAAGCTAAGATGAGCTTGTTATTGTAATAATACCGGCTAGATGATAGAATTATCTGGAAAATAAAAAAAGGTAAATCTTATGAATAGAAAGACCGGCGATGAAAAATTACGAGATACGATATTTGACCTGAGCCTGCATGTTATAGTAACGGGTATCATAGCTGCAGTCATGTTCCTTTTTTCCGGAAAACTGATGTGGGTATTTCTATGTATTGTCGGCGGTATTCTTATTGATGTTGATCATTTTATGGATCACTTCCTTCATTTCGGGCCGCGGTTCGATATCATAGGATTTTTAAAGCATGAATACCAGGCTTCCGGGAAATGTTATGTTATTTTTCATTCCTGGGAGATACTGGGCCTTTTGTTTATTCTTTCGTTTTTTTACGAATGGGTTTTTCCCATTGCAGCCGGAATGGCGGGACATATGGCGGTAGATGCCTGTATAAGCCATCGGAGAAATCTTTTGTCTTTATCCCTTTTGTATCGATGGCAAAAGGGTTTTAACATCGATAAAGAGTAATGAGGGAGAAGAAAAATGTTTCAAGAAAAACAATGCCTGCTCTGTTTATTTGAAAATGGCCGGACAAAGGAGGAATGACCATGTCGGGAAGAAATATAATAAAGAAAACAATCTGTTTTATGCCGGTGATCCTGGCGTCGGTTCTTATTTTTTGCGGCGCGATAGGTGAAGATTTACACGGCAGGGAATACTTGAAAGATCTTGCCGGTATTATGGATGACAGACGGGCAGAAGAGATTTCTTTACTAGCGGAGGAGATCGATAGAAAAGCTGATGTGGAATTAATAATCGTTACTACGAGAGAGATAGCTCCTCCCGCTGATGCGGATATTGAAGCGGAGGTGATCATAGAGGAATGGAAAGAGGAAAATAAAGATTCCGGCAAGGAAGCAATGGTGATATTGCTGGATATGGTTAACGGGGAAGTGAGTATCAAAGTTACGGGAGGGCTTGAAAGATTTTTCACGAGAAGCAGGATATCCGCCATAAAGAACGTCTTGGTTAAACGCCAGTTAGAAAGAAATGATCCGGGCGGAGCGGTAACTGTATGTGTGATACAGGCCGCGAAAATATTGAGAGACGGGATGGAAGTGGATATAGAGCCGGTATATAACAGGAAAGGTAACTAGATGAACGCTTATGTCTGGGCGTTAATAGCGGCATTTATATGGGGTGTGGTTCCTGTTCTTGAAAAAATAGGGCTGGCTAAGGTTGATCCTTACGTGGGACTGTTTTACAGATGTTTAGGGGTGGTCGTGGGAGCGGTATTGCTGGGAGTATTCGTCCTTAAGCCTTTTCAGGTAAAACAGGCTGACCTTAAGACAATATTAATATTGATGGCCAGCGGCCTTCTCGCGAGTATTGCCGCTCAGATAGCTTTTTATCACGCTCTTAAACTGGGGGATGTTTCCAGGGTAGTGCCTGTGGCAGCGGCATATATACTTATTTCTTTTGTTCTGGGTATTGTTTTTCTGGCAGAAGAATTTTCTTTTACTAAACTTATAGGAATGATCATGATCCTTGGAGGAGTGTGGCTTTTAAAATGGTAAGCATTGACAGCATAAGATCTGTTTTTTACGGTGCGCTGAAACTTAAACCCGGCGAATCCTGCCTGATAGTAACGGATTCGGTCAAGGAACCTATCGGCCGGGCTTTTTATGAGTACGCTAAGACCATTACGGACAAAACGCGTATCGTGATGATGCGGCCCGCGTTCGAACACGCGGAGGAACCGCCCGAGAGGATCTCCGAGGCGATGCTTGAGGCTGACGTTCAGCTCTTGATAACGGAGAAATCTTTAACACATACCAGGGCCAGGATAAAAGCGACGAAGAACGGGGCCAGGATAGCCAC
>CAYMTI010000006.1:0-13610 GCA_964393315.1 uncultured Planctomycetia bacterium | reverse complement strand
TCCCAGTCTTTATCTGTATATTTCAGATCAAATCGCTGGGGCAAAGCAAAGTCACTTTGGACCGTAGCAAACTGCCAGGACCTTCCTAAAGCGTCTTTAAGTTTTATATCGATTTTGGGCCCGTAAAAAGCTCCGTCACCCTGGTTAATCTCATATTCGATATTCCGTTTATCCAAAGCGGCTTTTAATGCTTCCGTAGCCGCGTCCCAGTCCTCATTGGTCCCTATGGATTTTTCGGGACGGGTGCTCAATTCAACTTCATATTCATTGAACCCGAAATCTTTCAAAGTTTCTTCAACAAAATCTATAACCCCGGCTATTTCCTCTTCCGCCTGTTCCCTGAGACAAAAAATATGCGCATCATCCTGGGTAAAACCCCTGCCCCTGAGAAGACCGTGAAGGACTCCCGATTTTTCATGCCGGTATACACTCCCCAGCTCAAAAAACCTCAAAGGCAATTCTCTATAACTTCTCACTTTAGAAGAAAAAACCGTTATATGCCCGGGACAATTCATAGGTTTAACCGCGAATTCCTGCCCCTCTACGTCAAAAACATACATGTTCTCTTTATAATAATCATAATGCCCGGATCTTATCCAGATATCACTTTTCAAAATATGCGGGCTTGCTATCAGATGATATTTCTTTTGAAGATGTTTTTCCGTAATGTAATCTACTATCAACTGCCGCAGCAAAGCCCCTTTGGGATGATATATCACTAAGCCCGCTCCTACCGCTTCGTCAAAACTGAAGAGCTCAAGCTCCTTACCCAGTTTTCTGTGATCTCGTTTTAAAGCTTCCTCTCGCAAACGCAGATATTCGTCAAGTTCTTTTTTATCTCTGAAAGCTGTCCCATAGATCCTCTGTAGCATAGGATTTTTTTCGCTCCCTTTCCAATACGCTCCCGCGACGGAAAACAATCTGAACGCTCCGATCTCTCCTGTATTTTCTACATGAGGACCCCGGCACAGATCGGTAAAATCCCCGTGGGTGTATATAGTTATATTTTCATCTTGCAGATCTTCTATTAATTCAAGCTTATAGGTCTCTTTTTCTTTAGTAAAAAGCTCTACCGCTTCCTGCCTGGATATCTGCCTGTGCTTAAAAGGAAGCTTACTCTGGATTATCTCTCTCATCTGTTTTTCAATGGCCGGAAGATCTTCCGGGGTCAGAAAATCTCCCGTGATCTCTCCTGTTTTGCCGCATTCGGAAAAATCAAAGTCATAATAAAACCCGTCTTCTATCGCGGGTCCGATCCCCATTTTAACACCGGGATACAGTCTTTTTACAGCATCCGCCATAACATGGGCCGAGCTATGCCTTATTTTTTCCAGATCGTTGTTTTTTGTCTTACCCATATCTTATTTCTCGATTTTCTCTCCGTAAGGCTTATCTGCCCGGAGAGGAGAAGAAAACTTCTGCCGTTCTTCCCTACAATGAAAGCTGGTGGGCGATACAGGAATCGAACCTGTGACCTCCACGATGTCAACGTGGCGCTCTAACCATCTGAGCTAACCGCCCTTTGTATACTTATATAGTTAAAAAAGCAAATTTATATAACATATAACTATGTTTTGTCATATAAGATACTTTTCCTTAAACCTTCGTCTTCTTTTGCCAAAGGGCACTTTGCTGGTGGGCAAGGTGGGACTCGAACCCACACGGTCTTGCGACCGAAGGATTTTAAGTCCTTTGCGTCTGCCAATTCCGCCACTCGCCCGACCAAACAAAATAAAGTCTTTTCGGCCTATTACGATCATAAGGCCTCTTATATACTCCAGTTACGAATGTCCGGGATGGTATTGTCTTATCCCGTCGCCGCGTAAAATCTTTTTCCGTATTACGCATTTCCTGAGCATAATATGGAGGCGCGGACCGGATTCGCACCGGTGTACGCGATTTTGCAGACCGCTGCCTAGCTACTCGGCCACCGCGCCACGAGATATTTTACACAATCGTTATTAAATCCAACTTCCGTAATCAGTTAAGTTATCATATCTGGGAAAAAATGTCAATCCGGATTCTGAGAATCATCATTTTTCCCAACCTATTTTTCCGTTTACATATAAAACATTCTTTCCGCCCTCGGGATGATTCCCCTCTTTATCTCTTACCAGAGGAGCTAAAGAAGGACTTTTTACGGATAATCCCCCTGTATAGAAATAATCAGGGTTATCTAAGGTACCTTTTTCCTTATTTGCGGGACAATCAAGTATGCTCCAATCCGTAAAATACTCCTCCTCGTATAAAGTACGTATATCCGGAGGAAAACTGCCCTTATGTTCCCTGGCGTAAATGTATAAAGCCAGGCCTATCTGCCTGAGATTATCGGCGCATTCACTTTTAATCTTGTAATTATGTATGATCCTTATCCCCGGAACCATCAAAACAAACACAAAAGCAACCGCCAGAAAGACAAAAAAAAGCTCAACCAGAGTAAATCCTTGTTTTTTTTCTAAAAAATTCATTTCATCAATATCCCGGCCTTTTCCACTATCTTTTCGGCCATTTGAGATTTTTCTATATCTTTATATTCTTCTACGTTCCCATTCTTCTCTATTACAAGATAATCCTTTTTTCCTTCTCCGAAAGGATCGTTGGAAACCGTTCTTGTATTGACTATTACCATATCAAGCCTTTTTTCTTCCAGTTTTTTCCTCCCGTTAATCACAGCTTCGCCGGTTTCCAAGGCAAACCCTATTTTGACCGGTATTTCACCGGGTTTTATTTCCTTCAAAATATCCGTGTTTTTTTTAAGACCAAGAACAAGATGTGTTTTTTTCTTGATCTTTTGTTTTTCCATCTTATCCGGCTTAAAATCCGATACCGCGGCCGCCATGATAAGACAATCAACGTTTCCTATTCGGTCAAATACCTGCTCTTTCATCTGATCGGCCGTTTCAACTTTCACGAATTCCATACCGCCAGGTTGTTTTATAGCTACCGGCCCGGAAATAAGACATACTTCATACCCTTTATCCCTGGCTTTTTCAGCTATTAAATACCCGAATACCCCTGTTGAATAATTGGATATATATCTTACAGGATCAATGGGTTCCCTCGTAGGCCCTGATGTTATTAAGATCCTTTTAGCCACTTTGTCCCTTTTTTCTGCAGTTTATGTTTTTTTGAAGATACTCTCGGTAAGCTCGACGATGTTAGCAACGGGGGCTATATGCCCTTCGCCCTGCCGCCCGCAGGCAAGCTGCCCTTTGACCGGGCCTACAAAATAATATCCGCACTCCTTGAGCTTACTGATATTGTTCTGGACTATGGGGTTTTTATACATCTTTTCGTTCATGGCGGGGGCAATTATAACGGGTTTATCGAAGGCGCACAAGGTACAGGAGACTATCTCGTCACAAATCCCACATGCCGTTTTCGCGATAATATCAGCTGTAGCCGGCACTATAACTATAACATCCGCGCTCTCTGCCAAAGAGATATGTTCCGGCATGCTTTTTTCTGACAGACTGAAGATATCCCGGACTACTTTGTTCCCGGATAAGGTCTCCAGGGCCAGCTCCGTTACGAACTTCTCGGCTCCCCTGGTCATCATGCACTTTACATTATACCCTTTTTTACGAAAAGCGCTGATCACCTCGCAGGCTTTATATCCGGCTATGCTTGCCGTAACCGCCACTAAAACATTTTTCATATCCATCACCCTTTCAGATTGACCTTCCCTTCCGCTATTTCTTTGATCGCGATGGTAGTACATTTTTCGGTTGGTTCCGCCTCTACCAGCTTTTTCATGCCTCCGTTGATCTCCATAGCCCTCATTGCCGCAAGGTTACAAAGCTTATAAAGACTTCCTATCCTATCTATCAATTTGTCCCGTTCAACTATTTCCATTTTTTCATCCTTTTGTTTGTTTTCTTATATTTCTTTCTTTGCCTACTATCATAATTATTTCTTCAACAGCTTCTTCCAGTTTATCATTAACTATCATATAATCAAAATCATCGGCGGCTTTTATCTCCCGTTCCGCGCCTTCTAGCCTCCTGTTTATTACCTCCCCGCTATCAGTATTTCTGGACGCAAGACGGCTCTTCAGCTCTTCAAAAGACGGCGGCATGATAAAAATGCTTACAGTTTCCGGGAATTCTCTTCTTATCTTTTCCGCTCCCCTGACATCGATGCTTAAGACTATATCCGCACCTTCTTCCCTGGCCTCCAGTATTTGTTGCCGGGATGTCCCGTAATAATTCCCGAAGTTTTCCTCCCATTCTATGAATTCGCTATTTTTGATCTTTTTGCGGAACTCTTCAACCGGAATAAAGATATAATCTTCCCCGTCTCGCTCATTTTCCCTGGGCTGCCTTGTCGTATAGGAAACCGACCTTTTTATTCCCGCCACATGCTCCAAAAGACCACTCACTATCGTTGTCTTCCCGCTCCCGCTGGGCGCCGAAACCACTATTATTAAAGGTTTATATTCAGGCATATTTTGTTTTTGGTATTATTCTATATTTCGAACCTGCTCCCGTATTTTCTCTATTTCGCTTTTCACTTCGATAACCGCTTTAGAAATGCTGAAAGAAGCGGCTTTCGCTCCTATGGTGTTTATCTCCCGCTGCATTTCCTGGGCGATAAAATCAAGTTTTTTTCCGGCATGATCTTCCGCTTTTTCAACTGTTTTGCGAAACCCTTCCAGGTGTCCGGACAACCGGGTCACCTCTTCGGCTATATCGCAATTACGGGCGAACCCCGCTACCTCTTCCTCAAGTTTGTTCTTAATCATCTCTTTGTCGCCCGATAAAGCTTCTAATGACACCTTGATCTTCTTCCTGTATTCGTTTATACTTTGCTTCTCATATTTTTTTATTTTTGTAATATTTTTCCCTATGTTACGCACCCTCAAGAGAATATCTTTCGCGAGCGTCTTTCCTTCATTAAGTCTGTATTCTATAAGGCTTTTAAGCGCTTCCTTCAAAGCTTTCTCAACATAGAACCAAGCGTTCGATGTTTTCTCTTCTTTCTCGTTATCAATGACTCCCGGCAACTGTATAATATCGTTTACCGTTATTTCCCCCGCGATCTTCAGTTCTTTCTTGATCTTCTTTATCTTTTTAAGGTATTCCGCCGCCGTTTTTTCATTTATGATCACTTTCTTGACGGAATCCCCCGTTTTCTTTTCTTCCCTGGATATCCTGATAAATATTTTCCCGCGGCAAAGATGTTTTTCAAAAATCTTTTTAACGTTCTCTTCCAGAAAAAATATCCCGTTAAAAGGAGTACATGTAATACTTAAGGACTTGTGGTTAAGCGACTTTACCTCCACTGTTATTTTACCGTCAGGTGAAGACTGCTGCCCTTTCCCGAAACCTGTCATTGACTGTATGTTCTTTCCTCGCGCCCCGAGTTTTTTAACTGTTTTAGCCATATTATTTCCACACTTTAACTTTTTTTGTGATCTCCATTTCCTCGTAAGGATAGATATCGTAAATAACCTCTTCCGGCGAAAACCATAATTTGATCTCTCTTTCCGCGTCTTCGGAATTCGCCGAAGCGTGTATGACGTTCTCAAACACCCCGCCGGTAGTAATCCTGCCGTAAGCTCCACGGATACTGACGCTATCGGCTTCTTCGGGATTTGTCGCACCGCAAATTTCTCTTACTTTGGTTATCGCATCCTCACCTCGATAAACAAGAGCCATAACTTTTTTCTTGTGATATTCACCCATAATATATTTGATAAGTTCCGAGAAAAAGGGCTTATCGGACAATGCCGAGTAATGTTCTTCCGCCAATTCTTTAGAAACTTTGACCATTTTCGCGGCGCCAATATCAAGTTTGGTCTCGGATAAACGTGTTAATACGTTCCCGGTTAAAGATTTAGTGATCCCATCAGGTTTTATAAGTATTAAAGTTTGTTCGATCATTATCACCCCTCTGTATTTACGGTTCGAAAAGAAAAGTATTCTTATTTTACTAATACTTTTGTAAAAGTCAATAGATATAGCCCCTTAAGCCAGTTCCGCGGATCCGTATCAAAAAATAACAACAAATTCTCCCTTAGGTCTTTTATTGTCAAAATGTTCAAGGATCCGGACAGCGGAACCCCTGACTGTTTCCTCATAGCTTTTTGTTATCTCTCTGGCCACAACCAGTTGACGATCCCCGAAGATATCATTGAAATCAGATAAAAACGCCTTTATCCTGTGCGGGGATTCATATAGAACAATAGTCCGCTTTTCTTTTTTTAAGCTTATAAGCTGATTTTTCCTGCGTATCTTTTTATTTGAAAGAAACCCTTCAAAAACAAACTTGCCGGTATCCATCCCGCTCGCGACCAACGCGGCTAAAAACGCCGCTGCCCCGGGAACAGGCTCAACCCTGACATCGTTCTTAACGGCCTCCTTAACCAGTTTACTCCCGGGGTCCGATATCCCGGGAGTACCGGAATCCGATACCACGGCCAGGTCTTCCCCGGCTAAAAGCCTCTTTATCAGTCCCGGGGTTTTTTTAGATAGATTATAGGAATGATAACTGGTCGTTACCGTATCAATATCATAATGCCTTAAAAGATTGTTTGTCCGACGCGTATCCTCAGCGGCAATAAGTTGAACTTGCCCCAAAACTTTTATCGCTCTTAAAGTAATATCTTCAAGATTCCCGATCGGTGTACTGACCACATATAAGGTCCCTGTTCCCATAATTTAACCCCAGCTCCCCTGTAACATATTCGGTTCTACTTCTTTACATTCCCGTTTAAGCGGACCCTGCCCGGAAGAAACCGGATCGGATCATTTCGGGATAGCCGTCATAACAAAAACCATCACAAAAAGAGCCACGGTCTCGATAACTCCCAACACCATGATATAATTCCCGAACCCTTTACCTGTTTCAGCTAAAGCATCCGACGCGCTTGCCCCGGCTTTACCCTGCATCCAGGCGGAAGCCCCCATCGCGAGCCCGGCGGCCAAACCAAGCACCATCTGAAAAGGGTAGGAACTGGGATCAAGATTAGCGCTCTGTATGGCATTTCTGAGTATCATGCCATAAATGGTCTGTGAAAGCGGAGCACCTACGAATGCTATCAAAATGAACGGTGCCATTTTGTTCTGGATAAAAGCTTTTTTCCACGCTCCGATCGCAGCCATTCCCGCTACACCTGTTCCCAACGCGGACCCTATTGCCGCTATAGAAAGGGATAGCCCCATATCTCCTAAACCCTGAACCATTACAACCTCCTTCTTTTACAAACAAAAAGCGACAAGTAAAAAATCAATGTGCTTCCTTTCTGTTCTTAATTTTATCCTCTATTCTACCCTGAACGGGTCATACTCCTTGCCTGACCACTGCATCCCGAGCTGTCCGGAAAATTCAAGCATGTTGAGCCGTATACCATGGACGATAACCGCCATAAAGCACAGTATTATGTTAAGAGCGTGCCCGAAAAACAGTATTACCGCGGCCATTAGCCCGCCCAGAACACTGTCTATGCCGGCGCCTACCGCCATATTATTGAAACTCTGGGAAACAACGACCGAAGCATAGCCTACCGCGAACAATCTTAAATAAGAAACGATATCTGAAAATGATCCTATAACGCTTAAAGGCAGATCCGTTATAGTTGCCAGAGCTCCTTTAAAAAAACCTTTATTGATATTGGTAAAGAAAAGCGTCATCAACACTCCCGCCAGAAGCAAAATTCCTCCTGCCGGGGGAAAAGGCCTGCCCAAAACAAATTTTCCGGCGGCAAAGAACATTCCCCATAAAATGAATATCCACCCCACTTCAGCAATAGCAATAAGTGAATTCATATATTTTATCGCCCTTAAAGCCCTTGCCAGCGTCAGATGCACCGCCCCTATAACAAAACACGCAAAAATAACAACATTCTGGCTCTGCTCGGAAAAACTGTTTATCCGGGGGATTATCATCGCTTTGAAAAAAGGTATCTGTGTGATCTTTTCAACCCCGAACCAGGTGCCTGTTACCGCTCCCCAGATTATTGTACATACGCTTAGCAGATACATAAGGAAAAAAGGTTCTGCCGGAAGCTTTTTGAATTTTCTGCGTATCAGGAAAGTTGCTGCCAGGAACAAAACTCCGTACCCTGCATCTCCAATAAGCATAGCAAAAAAAATACTGAAGAAAACCAGAAAATAAGGGCTGATATCAAACTCTCTGTACCCCGGTACTGTTTTCATGAACTGAAACACGGGTTCGACTATTCTGATCCATGCCGGATTTGTTATCAAGGTGGGGACATCTTCTTCTTCCGATGGTTCTTCGATCAGATATCCGGCATTATGGTCTTTGGTAATGTGAATCACCTTTGATAAATATTTAACGGGGCAAAAACCCCTGAGACAGGAAAAAGCCCCTTCTTCCTTCATCCCAAACTGGACTTCCAGAAACTTGATCTCTTTTTCAAGTTTCTGCCTGCAATGTTCTATACTTTTCAAATGATCCGCTTTCTCTCTAAGCAGAATATCTATGCCCCTGAGTTTCTCTTCCAGTTTATCAATCCCGGCTAAAAGTTCCTGGGGGCTTTTATCAGGGATGGCTTCCTTCCTGTGTCCGTCTACAGATCCGTCGTCATCCAGAAGAACCGCCGTATAATAATGTCCCTTTTCCTTCTTTAGAAGGACTTTTTTTCCTTGTACCTCAAGATCTCTGAAATCTCTTTTGCTTAATTTTAACAATTGGATATTTACACCTTTCTCCCCAAGAGTTTTCAAGACTGCGGGATCGAACTTCCCCCACTCCTTATACCATCGGAGATTTTCCGCCAGTTCGTTTTTTTTGTCCAGGAACGACTGGCGGTCTCTGATGATATCATCAACTAACTGGCAGCAGTCTATCACTTCTCTTTCGTGATTTAACCCTTCCTTTTTCTGCCTGTCGCTGTCATAGTAAGGCCTCAGTACCTCTATTAGCCGGATGGCCCTGGAAAGTTTGTCCCGCACAAAACTGACTTCATGTGTAGAGGGTTCCTCGATATGCTGTATATGAACTACTCCCGCTTTACGTAAAGCCGATACCAGCCTCCGCCTCTCGGTTTCGGGCACAAGAACCGTAATTTTTTTCATTTTTTCGATCATATTCAGTCGCCTGCGTATGTCAGCCGGAGGGATCCATCTTTAGTCACTTATGCTAAGAAATGCCGGCTGTTTTTTGCTTTTTTAAAATTTTATCTTTTGCTATTTTCCCGGTAACTACCGCTGCTGTCTGCAGATCCCCTAGATATATCTGTATTCTCCTGATATTTTCCTTCGTGTCGGGGATCATGACCTTTTCAAACAGATTAACCCTTTGTGTCGTTATTCTTAATTCTTCCTGCACCAGCCTGTTCTGAACCTCCAGGATCTCCAGTCTGGCGTTATATCCGATCATTTTTTTAAGCGCCTTGATCCCGAACTCCGTCCAGATAGGTTTTGTTCTCATATCATATTCTTTTTCACGAAATTCTACCGCTTTAAAAACAGGTATATCGATCCCCGCGATATTCCCTGTTTCCGTCAAGATACTGTCCACTGAAATAAGCTCTTCTATCCCTATCTTTTCATTAAAAACGTCTACCCATTCATATACTTTAGCTTTAAAATAAGCTTTTTCCTTTTTGATCTCCTGTTTGCTTTGCTGCAGCTTGAGGATCTCACTTTGAAGCTGCTGTTTTTTTAGCAAAAGCGTAGGCAGATATTGCTCAAACCTTTTAAGCGAATCTTTTTGTTTTTTAAGTTCGTTTTTTGTTAAACGTAATTTAGCCATATCAGTTCGGGGTTCGGAGTTCAGGGGTCGGGGACCGCTTACTCCTGCTCTCTTACTCTCCCCCCTTAAGCAGGGGGAGAGAGTACTTTTAAATTTTTATTTCAAAGATTTTATCAATCCGTTTATCATTTTAGACAAGACAACTAAGTCCGTTTTATTTTGTTCTTCCTGTTTTTTAGTAATAAATTTTTGTTTTTGTGATATCTGTAAAATCGTCACACATTCAAGAAGCTATCCCCGGGACATCCTGAGAAATCTTATAAATTCCTTTTTTGTCAATTCCGACCCTTCCGCTATATTTAAAGCGATAGATACCGCTGCCCTTTTAAGTTACGCCACTAATCCGAAACTTTCTTCTTTTGGAAAATTTCTTGTCATCGCATATACATTATCAATAAAATCCAAAGCTTTCTGATACACTTCCAAACCTTCAAAGCTGAACTTTTCAGTTTTCATACTCCTACCACCCCAAACACCGAGCCCCGAACTGCCTCGGCCAGAATTTATTCACTAATTCCGATCGGAAATTCGTTTCTTCCGGGGAAAAACACTCGGCGAGTATTTTCCATCCGTTATCCAGAGCCTTTTCCAGAGGAATATTAACTTTAAGATCCATCATCTGGCTTTCAAAAAGCTCCCCATACTTCAACAGTTTTTTATCCCAATCGCTCATCCTGAAACCCATTGATCTTTTTTCTTCCGTTTCCCTATACTGAGCATACAATTGTATCATCCCGTCCATTATAGCGCGGTGATCTTCTCTGGAATCTTTATTGACCTGCTGTTTTAAGCGGCTCAAAGATCCAAAAGGCTCTATCCTTCCGTTACGAAGATAAAACTGCCCTTCTGTGATATATCCTGTATTATCCGGTACGGGATGTGTAACATCGTCGCCCGGCATAGTTGTAACGGCTAAAATAGTTATAGATCCCGCGCCTTCGAAATCTACGGCCTTTTCATATCTCGCGGCGAGCTGGCTGTAAAGATCTCCCGGATACCCTCTATTAGAAGGAACCTGCTCCATCGTTATGGAGATCTCTTTCAACCCGTCAGCAAAATTGGTCATATCGGTAAGAAGTACCAGCACTCTTTTCCCTTCCAGAGCAAGTTTTTCGGCAACAGCAAGAGAAAGATCCGGGACCATCAAACCTTCAACTACAGGATCAGCCGCCGTATGTATAAAAAATATGGAACGGGATAACGCTCCTCCGTCCTCAAGCGTATCTTTAAAATACATATACTGATCGTATTTCAATCCCATACCTCCCAGGATAATAACATCGACCTCCGCCTGCAAAGCTATTCTAGCGAGAAGTTCGTTATACGGTTCCCCCGAAACGGAAAATATCGGAAGTTTCTGGGATTCTACCAGCGAATTAAAAACATCTATCATGGGAATATTCGTCCTTACCATATGTTTCGGGATAACTCTTTTTTCCGGATTCGCGGCCGGGCCGGCTATTTCGATCATGTTTTCTGAAATCTCAGGGCCGTTATCCCGGGGACGTCCGCTTCCGTTAAAGATCCTTCCCAGCATATTATGCGTATATCCCACCTGCATAGGATGTCCTAGAAATCTTACCTCATCCCCCGTAGAAACCCCTCTCGACCCGGCAAAGACCTGAAGAAACACGTTCTTGCCATCAAGCCTTATAACCTGAGCAAGCGAAGTACCCATGGATGAAGTTATTTCGGCGAGTTCTTCATACGCAATGCCTTCCGCTTGAACGGTAACAACGTTGCCCGCTATACTTAATATCCTAGTGCACACTTTCCTCATTCTTTTCACCTTCCAGTATTTTATTTATTTCGTCCTCATCCTTTTTAAAGGCATCGGATTCCCATTCCTTATAATTCCAATCTATGAATTTATGCCTTAGATTATAGAAAAAGTTCCTGGCTTCTTTTTTGTCCTTAAAGGAATATTTTGACCGAAGAACTTTTACAACTTTCGCGAAAACATATATCTGCCGTTCTTTTTTAGTCGCCGCGTCTATTTCATCAAACCCGTTCTGCTGTAAATACACACTGTCAAAAAAATCACTTTTCAGAAAAATCACATAGTCGTCCGTACTGGTCCCTTCTTCACCGACAACTTTCATCATCTGATTAACCTCTGCTCCCTCTCTAAGTATTGACTTAGCAAATTCGATCTCCCCGGAGTCAATAAAGCTTGAATATTTACTCCAGCTTTCAAGCGGGTCGACCGAGGGAAATTTTCTGGCGTCCGAACGCGCGCGCGATAAACCGTGAAAAGCCCCTACGACCTTAAGCGTTCCCTGAGTTACTGGTTCTTCGAAGTTGCCTCCCGCGGGGCTTACCGTGCCGCCTATTGTAAGGGACCCGGTATTTCCGTCATGTAATTTTACTATCCCCGCCCTTTCATAAAAACTGGCGATCCTGGATTCAAGATACGCAGGATATGCCTCTTCTCCGGGGATCTCTTCAAGCCGTCCCGATATTTCCCTCATTGCCTGAGCCCACCTTGATGTAGAATCCGCCAAAAGCAATACATTAAGCCCCATCTGCCTGTAATATTCCGCTATTGTAGCCGCCGTATATACCGACGACTCCCTTGCCGCAACGGGCATTGAAGAAGTGTTGCAAATAATGATAGTTCTTTCCATCAGAGATTTTCCGGTACGAGGATCCGTTAACTCAGGAAATTCCCGCAGGGTCTCGACGACTTCTCCCGCCCGTTCTCCGCAGGCAGCAATAAGAACAATATCGACTTCCGCGTGCCGGGAAGTAATTTGCTGAAGAACGGTTTTCCCCGCGCCAAAAGGCCCTGGTATGCAATAAGTCCCTCCTTTCGCTACGGGAAAAAGAGTATCTATTATCCTTATCCTTGTCACAAGAGGATCAACCGGCTGCAATTTTTCACTATACGCCTCTATGGGCACCTTGACCGGCCAGGTGAACATCATAGTAATTTCATATTCTTTTCCGCGGGCATCTTTAAGAACCGCTATTTTGTGTTTTACGGTATAACTGCCCTGCACAACTATTTCCTCTACTTCATATTCTTCCCGCATATCAAAAGGCACCATTATCTTATGCTCGAATATGCCTTCCGGCACCTTCCCCAGAAAATCTCCCCTGGTAACTTTATCCCCTTTCTTAACCAACGGAGAAAATTCCCATTCCTTATCGAAAGAGATCGCGTCGAGCTCTACTCCTACCGGGAGAAAAAATCCATATTCTTCAGCCATTTCCGGCAGGGGATTCTGTAACCCGTCATATATCTGGGTCAATAGTCCCGGACCGAGCTGTACAGAAAGCATCTGTCCTGAAAATTCAACCTCATCTCCGACTTTTATCCCCTTTGTATATTCAAAAACCTGCATAAAAGCGATATCCCCGCTGATCTTTATAACTTCTGATTTGAGTTTTTTCCCCTGACAGAGAACATACCCCACCTCATTCTGGACAATATTCCCGTCGAACTCTACCTGCGCCATATTACCGTTAATGGCCACTATTTTACCTCTGGTCCTATCATTTTTCATATTCTACCTCACATAGCTCGTAAAAAAATTTTTCGCCCTCGTCTTTATTAAAAACCGACAACCTTTCCAGTATCTGGATCTTAAGAAAATACATAATAAGCCAGTTGAGATCAAAAAAATACCGGCTTAACTGCGTGTCGATAAAATCAAGTTGTACTGCTGCCAGTCTCTTTTCCATCAGTAGCGGCGTTTCTTCTTCAAAAACGGCTCTGACAGCCGGCGGCACTGTTGAGTCCTGAGGACTATCTGTAGCGTCCGCTTTTCTGACCGCTAACAGGCCCTCGTCCAACTCCGTTTTAAACACTTTCCAATCATTCAGAGCCGGTACGTTTTCACACTTTATATCTTCATCCGTGTCCGCTTCTTTAAGCACCGCCA
>CAYMTI010000005.1:0-13717 GCA_964393315.1 uncultured Planctomycetia bacterium | reverse complement strand
CGAGCTATCTTGAAACAAAAAGAGTCTCTCGTTGTGAGAACTTCAGAAGACGGGCATCGACAAATCTACTGCGTGTATTGGATTGCAAAAATAAAACATGCAGATCTATTTTGAAAAAAGCTCCCGTTATCAGTGGATCTCTTTGTACAGACTGCACGGATAAATTTTATTTGGTCAAGTCCGTTTTGAAAAAGGCGGATATAAATTTCGAAGAAAAGGTCGATCTGGTAAGAGGTCTTGATTACTATACCGGTATAGTTTTTGAGGTGGTTAGCGGTTCTCTGGGATCTCAGGACGCTGTAGCTGCCGGCGGGAGGTACGATGATCTTTGCCTTGAAATGGGAGGTCCCGATAAAGGAGCTACCGGTTTTGCCATAGGTGTGGAGAGGCTTTTACTTGCCATAGATCCAGACAAATACAATAAAGACTGGAAAGAAGGGGCTTTTATATCTTTGCTGGATAAGAAATTCGCCTCATACGGGTTTAGTCTTGTAGATAAATTGAGGCGGGCGGGAGTTACAAGCGAATGGGATCCTACCGGCAGGTCTTTCAAAGCTCAGATGAGAAAGGCCGACAGGCAGAAATGGAGCCATGTCATCGTGGTCGGAGAAGATGAGGTAGAGACCGGGAAACTGACCTTAAAAAATATGGATTCGGGGCAGCAGGTAAAAATTGAACTGCAGGATATTATCAAAAAATTCAAAAAGAAAGGAAAAGATGATTAGAACTCATAACTGTGGCGAGATAACAAAAGAAAATATAAGTGAAGAAGTTGTTCTATGCGGATGGATATCGTCTAGAAGAGATCACGGCGATATTATATTTATGGATCTTAGGGATAAGCACGGGATAACTCAGATAGTTTTTGATCCCGAAAAGAACAAGGAAAACCATGAAAAAGCCCATACGTTGAGAAGTGAGTTCTGCGTTCAAATAAAAGGTATAGTTTCACCTCGCCCGGAAGGTACCATAAATGAAAAATTAAACACCGGCCAGATCGAAATTGACGTAAAAGATATTACATTACTTTCTGATTCTGAGACACCACCTTTTGAAATAAAAGACGGTCTTAATATAAATGAAGAGATACGCCTTAAATACAGGTATCTGGACCTTAGAAGACCCGAGATGATGAAAAGGATCGAAACCAAACATAGAACTTATCAGTTCATAAACAATTATCTGGATTCCAAAGGCTTCATATCCGTAGAAACTCCCATGCTTACAAAATCGACCCCGGAAGGAGCCAGGGATTATCTGGTGCCTTCAAGGATACAGGCTGGGAGTTTTTATGCGCTACCGCAGTCTCCCCAGATATTCAAACAGTTACTTATGGTATCTGGAGTAGAGAAATATTTTCAGATCGTGAGGTGTTTCAGAGACGAGGATCTCAGGGCAGATCGCCAGCCTGAGTTCACTCAGCTTGATATGGAAATGTCCTTTATAGACCAGGAGGATATATTCGGTATATGCGAGGGACTTTTTAAGGGATTGTTCCAGGAGGTTCTTGGAGTTGATCTTAAAACGCCTTTTCCCCGCATGTGCTATAAGGAAGCGATGTCCAGATATGGAAGTGATAAACCGGATACCCGTTTTAAGGTTTTTCTACATGATTTTACCGAAGATATCGGGTCTTCTGATTTTAAGATATTCAAAGATACCGTTTCAAAAGGGGGCAAGGTAATGGGGCTTTGCGCTCCGGGATGTGGTAATATGAGCCGTAAGGACATAGATGTAATTACAGGATATTTATCCGATTACGGGGCTAAAGGGTTGGCTTATTTCAAAGTGACGGATAACGGGTTAAATTCTCCCATAACCAAGTTTTTCAGTCCGGATATGCAGTCGCTTTTCATGGAAAAGACCGGAGCCGTTACCGGGGACATGATCTTCATGGTAGCGGATGAAGAGGATGTAGTTTATGATTCCCTGAACGCTTTACGGCTCAAGATAGGAGAAGACAAAGGTCTAAAAGGTGATAAAAAATTCAATTTTTTATGGGTTGTAGATTTTCCGTTGTTCAAATACAATAAAGAAGAGGGCAGATGGGTTTCAGAGCATCATCCTTTCACTTCTTACCGGGAAGAGGATGAGAAGTATATTGAATCCGGAGAATACGGAAGTATCCGGTCAAATTCTTATGATCTGGTGCTTAACGGCAGTGAGATCGGATCCGGCAGTATCAGGATACACAGAAGGGATATCCAGCAGAAAATATTCGACATACTGGGTCTAACCGAAAGAGATTGCCGGAGCAAGTTCGGGTTTCTTCTTGATGCGTTCAATTACGGTCCGCCTCCGCATGGTGGAATAGCTTTTGGTATGGACAGGCTTGTAACTTTATTCACTGGGGATACTTCCATCAGGGAAGTTATTCCTTTTCCAAAGACCCAGAAAGGAGTATGTCCGCTTACCTCCGCTCCGTCAGAGGTGGATACTGCTCAGCTCGTGGAGCTGGGTATAAAATTATCTAAAAAACGGATAAGTGACCGTTCATAATAGAGAGGCCGAAGGTAAGCTTTATAAACAAAGAGCGCCGTAGACCGAAAGAATACAGAAGGAGGAGAAATGAGAAAAATATTGTCAATATTTATCATGTCGGGAATAATCCTTTCCTGCGCTTTATCAGCTTACGCGATAGATATATATACTTTCAAAAAGAAAAGAGTGGATCAGGAGCTTAATGGTAACAGAGGCTATGTCATGGGCACGCCGCCACCGCCGGGTGAACGTAAAGACAAACGAACTTTGATCGGAATAGATATTGAACTTCCTGGTGTTGTGGATGATGATTATTCAGAAGAAGAGTATACTGAAACGGCTTCGGTTAAAACCGAAACGGGATGTAAACCGGTTACGGTCGTTTCTGACGAGGAATGGATCAAGTAGTTTGGAATCCGGGAATAGATCCAGTTGAAAAACATTAATAAGGGTTCACGGGCAGCATAATAATAAGAGGATGTATGGCTGAAGAAATAATAAGGCTTAGAGATGATACTGAAGCAAGGTCGCTTTTCGGAAGTAATGATGAAGTCTTGATCAAACTAGAAAAGGCGTTTGATGTTACTACGGTTTTTCGCTCAGGGGATCTTATAATAACATCAAAAGATGATACCAGTTCCAAAGAAGTGAGAAAGATATTGGACGAGTTGCTTGATATGATCAGAGGCGGCGGGCATTTATCTAAAAGAGCGGTAGATTGTGCCGTGAGCCGTACTTCTGATGATGTAAAGCTTAACGACATATTTATGGATAAAATAGAATTGGGCGCGAAAAGAGCTCATATAATACCTAAAAGCCGTGGTCAGAAACTTTATGTTGACGCTATGAGGAAATCTGATGTGGTATTTTGTATAGGTCCCGCCGGTACTGGGAAGACCTATTTGGCCGTTTCAATGGCCGTGAATGCCTTAAAACAGAACATGGTATCCAGAATAATCCTTACAAGGCCGGCTGTTGAAGCCGGGGAGAGCCTTGGTTTCCTGCCCGGAAATATGTATGATAAGGTGAATCCGTATTTAAGACCGTTATACGACGCTTTACATGACATGGTTGAACCTTCCAGGATAAAGGATTATATAGATAACGGTATAATTGAGGTAGCTCCTTTGGCTTTTATGCGGGGACGTACGTTAAATGATTCTTTCATAATAATGGATGAAGCCCAGAATTCGACTCCGGAACAGATGAAGATGTTTCTTACCAGGCTGGGGTTCAATTCTAAAGCGGCGATAACGGGGGATATAACACAAAGTGATCTGCCCAAAAATAAAATATCCGGGTTGTCACATGCTCAGTCTCTGCTCAGGAATACCGAAGGGATAAAATTCGTCACCCTGGATGGTACGGATGTTATAAGACATGGTGTTGTTCAGAAAATAATAGAAGTTTATAGAAAAGCCGAAAAAAAGAAGAGAAGAAAAAAATGAGTGCTTTCAACAAGAAGAGTAAAATAAAAGGTTTTGTTTCCAGAAAGGATGTCCTATCGGTGTTTTTGATAGTTATGTTCGTGCTGGCTTCGTTATATATTATTTTCATCGGCCCTAAGATAAACCAGTGGGGGATGCATGAGGGAGATATAGCCTTGAAAAATGTCTACGCTCCGTACGACTTTTCGTATATCTGGGGTGTTGACGAAAATAAGACAGAAAAGGCTAAATATGAAGCTGCGGAGGGTGTGCCTTATTTCCTGTACAGGGATCTCAAGATCGAAACGGAAAGTATCGATAATATAAAGGCTTTTTTCGCGTTGATGGAGAATATGAAGGGCGATGAACTTTCTGTCGGAGAAAAGGTGATCAGGCTAAAAGACAGGGCGGAAACATTATCTGACAGGAATATGAAATATATGATCGAATATGAAGACAGTACCCGCCTCAAAGAAGGAGTTTTGGGTGTGGTGGGAGTGATTTATTCCCAGGGTTATCTGAGTGATGAGCTTTATTCTATGATAAAAGAAAGCAAGTCCGATGAGATAGTTATTTTTGATAAAGCTTCCGAATTGGAGTCTATACGTGAAATAAAAAACCTCATAAGGCCGGAGAATCTATCGGAAAAGATAGATTCTCTTTTATCCAGGTATTTTGACGATAGAAAGATGAAAATAGCGGCAGGATCTTTTATCGAAGCTAGCATTCGTCCCGATCTGGTCTTGTCCAAAGACAGGACCAGCTTGGAAAAGGAAACGATACTAGCGACTGTAGCACCCATTTTTAAAGCCTGGGAGGTCGAAAAAAACGAACTTATTATAGAAAAAGGCAAAAGAGTTACAGCCCGGCATATTGCCCAGATATCCCAGCTCAAAAGTATTTTCCGTCCGGGTACCAAACCCACATTCTTTTTCGGTATAATACTTCTTTTTCTGCTGCTTGGACTGATAGCGGCTATATACGCATCTTTTACCAATACAAAGAACGGTAATATCCTGAAAAACACTAAAAATGTAGGTATGATCCTGCTAAATATGCTCGGAATAATGATAATATCCGATTTTATCGTCCGTTCACCTCCCCCCAGTTATTTTATTCCCATGGCCAGTATGGGGATGATCCTTGTACTTGTCGTAGGTTTCAACGCAGCCTTTTTAGCTATTCTCGTACTGAGCCTGCTGATATCCCTGCTGATTGGCGGAGGGATAGAAGTACTGCTAGTATTATTAATCGGAAGCATGATAGGGATATACGCGGTCAAGGATGCCAGGAAACGTAACAGCATACTTTTGGCTGGATTGTTTGTGGGGGTATCTAAATTCACCGCGATCATATGCATAGGGCTCATAAACAGCATGGAAATGGATTTTTATATAAGCGACGGTATATGGGGAATAGCAAGCGGTATTTTTTCGGGTTTTCTTGTTATGGGTTTATTACCACTTTTTGAGAATTTTTTCAAAGTTACTACAAATATCAGTCTTCTTGAGCTGTCCGATCTCAACCATCCTCTGTTGAAGGAGTTGGCCATGAAGGCCCCAGGGACCTATCATCACAGCATAATGGTCGGCAACCTGGCGGAAGCTGCCTGTGACGCTATTGACGCTAACAGTTTACTCGCTAGAGTGGGATCATATTATCATGATATCGGGAAAATAGCTAAAGCGGAATATTTCACAGAAAATGAAATGGGTTCCGGGTCCAAGCATAACAAGCTGGCACCTTCGATGAGCGCGCTCATAATTTCTAAACATGTCAAGGAGGGCGTGGATCTTGCTAAAAAACATAATCTAAACAGCGCGATAATGGATTTTATCACCCAGCATCACGGGAACAGTCTTATAGCTTATTTTCATCAAAAAGCCCTGGAAAAATCGGAAAACGCCGAAAAGATAAAGGAAGAGGATTTCAGATATCCGGGTCCCCGTCCCCAGACAAAGGAGAGCGCGATCATAATGATGGCTGATTCAGTTGAGGCTTCAAGCCGTACGCTTGATGATCCCACTCCGTCAAGCATAAGAAATCTGGTAAGGAAAATAGTAAATAATAAATTTATTGACGGGCAGCTTGATGAATGTGATCTTACTTTAAAAGATATGCATGAGATAGCGGACAGTTTTGTCAGAGTGCTAATGGGAGTGTTTCATACCAGACCGGAATATCCTGATGAAACTCGAAAAAAAACGAACGGCGGGAATGATAAAAACAGTGATATACTGCGAAAACCAAAACAAAAAAAGAAAGATTGATCTTTCAAGACTGGAAAAAGTTGCGGAAACAGCCCTTAAAACTCTAGGGAAGCGAAGATATGAAATTACTGTGACGTTTGTTAGCAATCAGAAGATCAGGGCCGTGAACAGAAAATATCTGAAAAGGGACAGATCGACGGATGTTATATCTTTCGGATATGCAGGGCAGGGGGATTATAACAAGGAAATGAAGTATTTTCTCGGGGATGTTATAGTCTCGACAGATAAGGCGTTTCAGAATTCCGGGAAATACGGCACTACAATATTTGAGGAAACCGCTCTTTATGTGATACACGGAATACTGCATCTTTCCGGATACGATGATATCTCAGAAAAAGACAGAATAGTTATGAGGAGAAAAGAAAATGTCCTTTTACAAAAGGTCAAAGAAAAAATATAGTTCGTCATTTATCGGCAGCATGAATTCCGCTTTAGAAGGTATAGTACATACTCTAAGGCTTGAAAGGAATATGCGCATACATTTTCTTGCCGGAATCTTTGTGATAATTCTGGGTATATACTTGAACCTTACGGCTTATGAGTTTATGCTACTGTGTTTCGCTGTTACGCTGGTACTTGTCTCGGAAATGTTCAATACGGTGGTTGAACACGCATTCGACCTTATCAACAAAGAATATCATCCCGGGATCAAGATCATCAAGGATATCAGCGCAGGAGCGGTTTTTGTGAGCAGTGTAAACGCGGTAATAGCGGGATATATTCTCTTTGTTAAGCGATTAGGCATATCTATTAACAGCGCTTTCAGTATTATCAAACAATCATCCTGGCACATGACTTTTATTTCATTGATAGTTGTAGTTGGTGTGGTTCTTTTTGTGAAAATAGCGCGTGGTGAAAAAAACCTCCTGAGAGGAGGTATGCCCAGCGGTCATTCCGCTGTAGCGTTCGCGATATGGATGATCGTTTCCCTGATAGTGAATGATCCGGTGATAAGTTTTCTTGTTTTCTTTTTGGGCGTCCTGATCGCCAGGAGCAGGATAGTTACCGGGGCCCATAATATTACCGAAGTTATCGCGGGAGGGCTTATAGGGACGCTAGCCGCCCTTTTGATGTATCAGTTGTTAACTTAAAGTGTTTTTTTTATGCTACTTTTTTTGCGGGAGAGAGATGAAGATTAAAAAATTTTCGAACAAGATATTTGTGAATTTTGTTAACGGTGTGGTTTTGATCCTGCCGATCCTGGTCACGATATGGCTCATTACATTTCTGGTCAAACAGCTTAACAAGCTTATTCTTGATCCGTTGCTCAGAGCTTTTTCTCCGATATCCGGAGAAGTCCAGCATACTTATCTAGCGAAAGGAGTAATCTTCATTTTGGTCATATTTGTCATTGCTTTGGTAGGTTGGGCGGCGCGTCTAATATTTATAAACAGGATATTTTCATTTGGAGAAAGTATCTTTATACGAGTTCCAGTATTGTGAAGAATATATAACGCGGCAAAACAGATCTTCAGCGCTTTCATCGGACACGGAAAAACGGTATTCAAGCGGGTTGTGATGGTGGAATACCCGCGTACAGGATTATATTCGATAGGGTTTATGACCGGCACTACAAAAGGGGAAATAAAAAACCGGCTTGAGCAGGATTCAGTGAACGTGTTTATTCCCACAACCCCGAACCCGACAAGCGGGATGTTCATAATAGTACCGGTGGAAAGCGTTATTTTTTTAGAAATGACCGTTGAAGAGGGAATGAAAATGGTAGTTTCCGGAGGGAGCGTTTCGCCCTATTTTGGGGAGAAGTGACTTCAGAACCAGGACCGGGCCGCTGCAGGGGAACAACATGCCTCCAAAAAAAATAAATGGAATTATCTTAAGAAAATATCTCTTGAGAGAAACGAGTTATATACTTGTTATTTTTACCCGGGAATTTGGAAAGATCAAAGGAGTGATAAAAGGGGTGAGAAAACCTTATCCACAGTTTGCCGGTGATTTTGAGATATTTAATCTTGTGGAGTTATTGTACTATGAAAAAAAGAAGAACCCGTTGGGGCTTATAACGCAGTGTACATGCCTGGATCCGTTCACTCCAGTTAGAAAAGATATAGAAAGGTTGACATATGCGAATTATTATATAGAATTAATAGAAACAGTTTGCGTGGAGAATTCTCCTGAGCCGGAACTTTTCGCCTTGCTGCTCGGCGGATTGGAGATGCTGGCTTCCGGAGCCAGTGCAAAAAGGGTAACACGGATTTTTGAGATAAAGCTTCTTTCTTTTCTGGGGATAAGCCCCCAGCTGGGAGAATGCGTAAAATGCGGGAAGAAAGACCTGTCGGATAGCGGATTCGATATAGTGGCGGGCGGGATATTGTGCAGGGAGTGCGTCGCGGGGAATAGAGGGCTTCTCAAGCTTTCAAAAGGGACTCAAAATTTCATAAGAAAGATACAGGACAGCGAGATGAAAAGGACCTGCATGATAAAGGTAAGCAGGGAAGTAGGGTCCGAGGTCGAGACTTTGTTAAAGAGGTTTATGCGGTTTTACATAGGCAGGCCGCTTAGATCTATCGCGTTTTTAGAGAAGATGGAAAAACAGAAAGTTTTTTGACGTTCTCCGGTGTTCGGAGATCTGATAGGACTTTACATATTGGATATTGGGGAAAATTATCGTGAACAACACTTCAGAAAAAAATAGATCTTTAAAAGAAATATCGAATCTGTGTAAACGGCGGGGATTTATATTTCAGGACAGCGAAATATACGGCGGGTTAGGAAGCGTGTGGGATTACGGTCCGCTGGGCATAGAATTAAAAAAAGCTATCAAGGATCTATGGTGGAAATCTATGGTATATGAGAGAACCGATGTGGAAGGGCTTGATTCCGCTATACTCATGAATCCCGAGACTTGGAAAGCTTCCGGGCATGTCGGTTCTTTTTCCGATATGATGGTAGATTGTAAAAATTGCCGTAAGAGGTTCAGGATAGATCATTTAAAGGGAGATAAATGTCCGGAATGCGGGGGAGATCTCACGGAACCCAAAAGTTTCAATCTTATGTTCAAGACGCGTGTAGGTTCAGTTGAAGGTGAAGCTCAGGATGTATATCTTCGCCCGGAGACCGCTCAGGGTATATTTGTAAATTTTGCCAATGTTTTGAATACCAGCAGAAGAAAACTTCCTTTCGGTGTCGCACAGATCGGAAAATCTTTCAGGAACGAGATCACGACGGGCAATTTTACTTTCAGGAGCCGGGAATTTGAACAAATGGAACTCGAATTTTTCGTTAAACCCGGGGAAGATGAGAAATGGTATGAATACTGGGTGCAGCAGAGGCTTGACTGGTGGATATCCCTGGGAATAAGAAAAGAGAATTTACGTTTGAGGGAACATGATAAGGACGAATTGGCTCATTATTCGAAAAGATGCCATGATGTTGAATATCTTTTTCCCATGGGATGGAGCGAGGTCGAAGGTATCGCGAATAGGGCGGATTTTGATCTTACACAGCATATGGAGATAAGCGGGGCGGATCTTCAGTATTTTGATACCGCCAGTGATAAACATTTCGTTCCCTATGTCATCGAACCGTCGGGCGGAGTGGACAGAGCTGTACTGGCGTGTTTGTTCGATGCATACAGGGAAGAGATGGTCAACGAAAGAAAAAGGGTATATCTTTCCTTGGATAAAAGATTAGCTCCGATAAAAATCGCAGTTCTTCCTCTTTTAAAAAAAATGGGGGAGATAGTGGAGCTTTGCCATAATATCAGGGACGATCTTAAAGGCAATTACAGGGTGGTTTATGATGATACCGCTGCTATAGGCAGATTGTACCGGAGACAGGATGAGATAGGCACGCCTTATTGCGTAACTGTGGATGTGGATACACTTACGGACAAAAAAGTCACGGTCAGGGAACGGGATACGATGCGGCAGGAAAGAATAGAGACAGCGGATTTAGTTGAGTATATGAAAAACAATCTGGTTTAGGATTAACAATAAGGGCCTGTATGGTCCAAAACAAGGAGGAGAGAAGAAGACATGGTTAAAAAGACATCAAAGACAAAAAAGAACGTGTATTTCTTCGGCGGAGGGAAGGCCGATGGTAAAGCGGATATGAAGAATCTGCTTGGAGGGAAAGGTGCTAACCTTGCCGAAATGTCGGGACATCCGAAATTAAAACTTCCCGTGCCGGCCGGGTTCACGGTGACTACGGATGTTTGTACCTATTATTATGAGAACGGCAAAAAGTATCCTTCAACTTTGAAAAAAGAAGTTGAGACGGCGTTGCGGAAAGTTGAAAAGGTTATGGGCAAGAAGTTCAACGATCCTAAAAATCCTTTGCTGGTTTCCGTTCGCTCAGGGGCCAGGCAATCGATGCCGGGTATGATGGATACCGTGCTTAACGTAGGGTTGACCTCAAAAACCCTGCCGGGGCTTATAGCTAAAAGCGGCAGCGAAAGATTCGCTTATGACGCCTACAGGCGCCTGATCACAATGTATTCAGACGTGGTTATGGAGATGGCCGCGGGGGTAGAAGCGAAAGAAGGCAGAGGTATCAGGATGCAGCTGGAAAAAATAATGGACGAAATGAAAAAGAAAAAAGGCGTTAAGCTTGATACGGAACTGGATGCGGAAGATCTTAAGGTTCTTTGTGAAAAATACAAAAAGAAAGTCAAACAGGTTCTAGGTAAGCCTTTCCCGGACGACGCGTATAAGCAACTCTGGGGAGGTATCGGCGCTGTATTTTCATCCTGGAACTGTAAACGGGCTATCTCTTATCGTGAGATAGAGAATATTCCTCATGAGTGGGGAACAGCTGTAAACGTGCAGGCCATGGTTTTCGGCAATATGGGCGAAGATTCAGCTACGGGTGTAGCTTTTACCCGTAACCCGGGTAACGGTGATAATAAGTTCTATGGAGAGTATCTGGTGAATGCTCAGGGTGAAGATGTTGTTGCGGGGACAAGAACGCCCGCACCTATTAACAAGAATTCTCAGAGCGATCATAATAAACATGAAGTTATGCTCAGCAAATGGGATCCAAAAATATACAAGCAGCTTGATTCCATACAGAAAAGACTTGAAAAACATTATCATGATATGCAGGATCTTGAGTTCACTATCGAGGATCACAAACTTTACCTTCTTCAGACCAGAGTAGGCAAAAGGAACGGCCCCGCGGCTGTTAAGATGGCGGTTGATATGGTCAAGGAAAAGCTTATATCAAAAAAAGAAGCTGTTATGAGAGTGAAACCTGATCAGCTTGATGAGCTTCTTCATCCGATAATAGATCCTAAGGCTGAGAAGAAGACCGAACCTTTTGCTAAAGGTCTGCCGGCTGGTCCTGGTGGAGCGAGCGGTAGAATCGTTTTTACTTCTGACGGGGCTGTTGAGTGGAAGCAGAAAGGTGAAAAGGTCATTCTGGTAAGAGAAGAGACCAGTCCGGAAGACGTTGAAGGCATGAGGGCCGCCGAGGCTATCCTCACTTCACGCGGGGGTATGACCTCTCATGCCGCACTTGTCGCTCGCGGATGGGGAAAATGTTGTGTTGTAGGCTGCAACAATCTTGAAGTGAATTATTCCCGAAAAATCGTGACTGTTGGGAATAATGTTCTTAAACTCGGGGACTGGATCACCCTTAACGGTACTACCGGGAAAGTCTACAAAGGGCAGCTTCCGATGATAGACGCATCAAAGGAGAACAAGGTCCTTAACGATTTTCTCAAGATCTGTGACAGTGTGCGTACAATGAAGATCAGAACTAATGCGGAAACGCCTGAAGACGCTAAGAAAGCCCGTGCCTTCGGCGCAGAAGGGATAGGTCTTTTCAGAACAGAACATATGTTTTACGGTGAAGGGGCCGAAAAACCGCTTTCCAAGCTCAGGAAGATGATCCTGTCAAAGGATGAAAAGGAAAGATCAAAGGCCTTGAAAGAGCTTTATCCGTACGTTAAGGCTGATCTTAAGGGTACGTTAAAGGAAATGGCAGGTCTCCCGGTTACCATACGGCTGCTGGATCCTCCTTTACATGAGTTTGTCCCCCATCAGGAAGCGCAGCTAAAGGAACTCGCTAAAAGCCTTAAGGTGAACATGTCTGAGCTTAAGAAACGTATTTCCGCTCTTAAGGAAAGTAACCCTATGATGGGACATCGCGGTGTGAGGCTGGGGGTTACATATCCGGAGATAACAGAAATGCAGGTAAGAGCTATCATGGAAGCTACGGCTGAACTTTTGAAGCAGAAAAAGAAAGTCAAACCCGAGATAATGATACCTGTTGTAAGCACGGCGAGAGAGCTCGCGGATCAGAAAAAGGTCATATCCAGGGTGCGTTCAGAGGTCCTTAAAAAGTACAAGCTGAAAAGCCTTCCGATAATGGTAGGTACCATGATCGAAATACCTAGAGCAGCGTTGACAGCTGACAGGATCGCGAGCGAGGCCGAGTTTTTCAGCTTCGGGACTAATGATCTTACGCAAATGAGCTTCGGTTTCTCAAGGGACGATATGGGAGGTTTTTTAAGCCCGTATCTGGATAAAAATATCCTTTCCAAGGATCCTTTTCAGTCTCTTGACACCTGTGGTGTAGGCCAGTTGATCACTACCGGTATCGGCAAGGGCAGGGGAGTTAAGCCTAAACTGAAAGTAGGTATCTGTGGAGAGCACGGAGGAGATCCGGCGTCTATAGATTTCTGCTATAAAGCGGGGATGGATTATGTAAGCTGTTCACCTTTCCGTGTACCTATAGCCAGGCTTGCGGCGGCACAGGCAGCAGTAAAGAAATAAAATGATGGTTCGGGGGGGGAAGTTCAGGTATCACTTCCCCCCGAACTTATTTTTTTCAATAATACCGGGAGAAATATGGACGCGATAAAGTTGTATCTTAAGGACATACGGGACCTGCCTCTTCTTACGGCGGAGGAGGAGAAGGAACTGGCTTACAAAGTGAAAAAGAACAATAAAAAAGCCAGACAGAAGATGATCAAAAGTAATCTGCGGTTGGTAATAAATATCGCGAAGAAGTACAGTTACCTGGGCGTACCCATGCTGGACCTCATAGAAGAAGGAAATCTGGGCCTCATGAAGGCGGTCTCTAAATACGATCCCGATAAAGGATACAGGTTCAGTACCTATGCCGCGTGGTGGATAAAACAGTTTATTACCAGGGCTGTGGCGAATCAAGGTAAAACCGTAAGGATACCTGTTTATGTCATGGAAATGCTGATGAGATACCACAAGATCAAAAAACATCTTACACAAAAACTAAAAAAAACCCCTCAATTGAGCGAAATCGCCCAGAGGATGAAACTTCCGGTTTCAAGGGGCAAGCAACTTGATTACATGGCATCGAACATAGCGAGTTTGAACGCGCCTATAGGGGAATCCGGGGATTCGGAGTTCATGGACCTGATTGAAGATGACCGGATCGTGAATTCTGTTGATGAACTTTCCAAGTTCCTTTTACAGGAGAGAATAGAGGGACTTTTGAACAAAATGACAGACCGGGAGAAAAAAATACTCAAGCTACGGTTCGGTATCGGAGAAGATGAGGTGGCGCATACTCTAAGGGATACCGCTAAACATTTTG
>CAYMTI010000004.1:223-16934 GCA_964393315.1 uncultured Planctomycetia bacterium | reverse complement strand
ATGCGCACTGGATATATCCCGGGAAGCCGGGTGTGATAGTAAAGTTCTTGAAATATCTTTTCCCTGGAAAGGTAGTTCACTTTTGGATTATACTTTGGATGTTCCTGACAGAGCCGGATCCGGAGAGGATACAGGCATTCCCAATACATACGTTCCCGGGAGAAATATAGTTTTTTTAAGTTATGCCTTGTCCTTTGCGGAAGTACTGGGCGCGAAGGCTGTTTTTATAGGAGCGCATCAACTGGATTACTCGAATTATCCTGACTGCAGAAGAGAGTTCTTTGAGGCGTTCAAAAAAGTCGTTGATACAGGGACCCGTTGCGGGGTAGAGGGGAAAGCTGTAGAAATAATAACCCCGATCTTGGATTTCACTAAAAAAGAGATCGTGGAAAAAGGCGTGGAGCTGGGGGTGCCTTTTGAATACACATGGTCATGCTATAAACCGGTCAAATATCCGTGCGGGGTATGCGAGTCATGTGTTTTCAGACAAAAGGCTTTCAAGGAGGCCGGGATCAAAGATCCTGTGTCAAGTGAGTAAAAGGTCCGAAGACCAAAAGTGTCTAAGAGTAATCGGTTAAGGTTAAATTGTTGAGGAAATATAAAAGGCCGCCGGAGATCGAAAACATACAAGAATCGGGAAGAATAGGCTATGCGAACTATGAAACCCGTACTAAATTATGGATAAAGCGAGAATATCTGAGATTTTTCTTTCTTATCAGGGGGAAGGGACGTATGCCGGCAGCCGGCAGCTGTTCGTGAGGTTTTTTGGATGTAATATGCAATGCATGTATTGTGATACGATTAAAGACAGCTATAGATCATTTACAAAAGAAGCGCTACTGAGCAAAATACTTGATCTTGGAGATGATTATAATGAACTGGTCTTTACGGGAGGGGAACCTCTGCTGTTCGCTGACTTTATCTCCGAGTTCATAACGTTATATAGAGGTATCAGACGTCATAAAATATATTTGGAGACCAATGGCGTTCTGTTCGAAGAGCTGGACAAGGTTATAGATAAGATCGATGTTGTTTCCATGGATTTTAAGCTGCCGTCCTCTTCTCCAGGTCAGGAAGGCAAGTGGGAACAGCATAGAAGATTTCTTCATAAACTGCTGGGGCTAGAGGTTATAGTTAAGGCGGTGCTCACGGATAAAACCGACATAGACGATATAAAGAAGTTCTCACAGGTAATTAGAAGCTTTGGAGGAGAGTATTCTATTGTCCTTCAGCCGGTAACGGAAATATCGGGGGAGGTACGGGTGCCGGATTCCGAAATGCTGGATATTTTCAAAGCGTATATAGCGAAGGAAACAGGAAAAAAAGTAATTGTTCTGGGACAGTTTCACAAAATGCTTAATATAAAATGATACAGGGGAAAAAATGAACAAGAATAGTTACCATGGATTGCAGGAAAATTTCAGGGATATAATTCTACCGGGAATAGAAGTGTGGGAGAACAAATATCCGGATAAGGAATATGTCGTAAAGCTGGAAACAGAAGAATTTACCTGCGTTTGTCCCAAAACAGGGCTTCCTGATTTCGCTAAAATATACATAGAGTATTCCCCGAGTAAAGATTGCCTGGAACTTAAATCTTTTAAGGAGTATCTTCTTGCTTACAGGAACATAGGTGTTTTTCATGAACATGTAGTAAACCGCATTACAGAAGATCTTTCTAGAGCATGTAAACCCCGATGGCTTAACGTGAAAGGGGTATTTAATATCCGCGGAGGGATAACCACTACTGTAGAAGCGGAATATAAAACAAGCGAAAAGTAAAGGACAATAGTAGGAGTCAAGGGTTTCCCTTGACTTAAATAGTCCGCAGATGATATCCGGAGGCAAAAAGAGTTTAAAAATGGCCACTGATCAGTGAAGATTTCAATGCATTGTACCGATAACAGAGCAGTGATCACTGAACCCCGGACTAAAATTTAAATTATGAAAATAAAGACCAGGCGATATTATATCTACTATCTTCTCAGGCTAGGTATTTTTATTTTGAATATAGTACCGCTTAGAATAGGGCTTTTTCTTAGTGGTAATCTGGGAAAGTTAGCGGGAAGATTTATAGCAAGGCACAGTAACATTGCCTTATCCAATTTGAAAGAGGTTTTTAATGAAGATACAGCTTTCAATGAGAAGTTGGTCGGCGAGATGTTCGCCAATCTGGCTAAGAACGGTGTTGAATGGGTCAAGCTGTATTCTATGCCCAGAAGTAAACTTGGTTCAATATTAAATGAATTTGAGGGACTTCATCATCTTGATGAGGTTATGTCCAGGGGGAACGGTGCGCTGGTATTGGGTTTTCACTTCGGGAATTGGGAATTGCTTGGAATGGGGCTAAGGGATAAAGGGTATCCCGGATCGCTGGTTGCCAGAAGGATATATTTTCATAAATATGACAAACTCCTGGTCAAACTTCGCATGAAATATGACGCCAAGACTATTTATCGGGATGAATCTCCAAGAAAAATGATTATGGAATTAAAGAATGGCAGAATACTGGGTATCGTGCCGGATCAGGATGTAGACAGTGTTGACGGTGTTTTTGTGGATTTTTTCGGTAAAAAGACTTTTACACCTACGGCACCCGTGAAACTTGCGATGACCGCTAAAACCAGTGTGGTACCTGTATTTATCGTAAGAAAATCTGATAATACGAATAAAATGGTAGTTGAAAGACCTATAGATGTAAGTAACGTCGATAAATCTGAAGAAAACGTTTTCAATTATACCCAGGAATGGACATCCGTTTTAGAGAGGTATGTGAGAAAGTATCCCGAACAATGGGTATGGCTTCACAGGAGATGGAAAACGCAGCCCGGGCAGATGCATATGCCGGTCAAATAAAAGTGTCTGGAGAAAAATATGAAAAGAAAAATTTTTATCGTTTGTCTTTGTTTGGGGCTAACAGCTGTCATTGTATATAAAAACGCTGAACGTAACAGGGGAAAAAGCGATAAGATCTCGTCCGGAAAAAGCGCTCAGAACGGACAGGATCTGGAGCAGAAGGTCCTGACTTTTTCCATAGACGGAAGAAGTCCCAAAGGCGTTCAGCAGTGGCATCTGGAAGGAAATTCGGCAGAGATAATCGGGGAAGATATACATTTGAATGACCTGACGGCTATTGCTTACAGTAAGGATGCTACAATTAACCTTACTTCCGATAAAGGTATCTATCATAAGGAAAAGGGGATAGTCGAGCTGCTGGGTAACGTAGAAGTCCTTTCAGATGACGGGTTGAGCCTTGAGACAGAAAAAGCGCAGTGGTCTCAGCAATCAAAAGAGATATCCACAGATGCCGTCGTTCATATAAGTAAGGATAATATGTCGGCCACTGGTACAGGTGGCATGGCTAATTCAGACCAAAAAAAAGCCATACTGAACAAGGATGTGACCGTGATCATTGAGCCGGATACACGCGTTGATTGTGACGGTAGATTGGAAGTCAGTTCTATGTCTAATATCGCGGTTTTTCATGATAATGTAATAGTTGAGGATAAAGAAGGCAAACTTTTGGCTGATAAACTTACTGTTAATTTTGACCCGGATACAAAAAGAATATCAGAAGTTATAGCCGAAGGGAACGTGAAGGTCAAAAAGGGAAATAGTTATACCCTGAGTGAGAAAGCCATATATACGGAGAGCACTAAAAGCGCCAAACTTTTAGGCCATCCCAGGATTATTATAGATCCTGAAGAAGTTCAGCATCTGGACAGTTTAAAAACAAGAGACAGGTGATCCAACTATAAAAGGGGAAGCACATGCATTTACTGGAAACGAAAGATTTGATAAAGGTTTACGGCGGTAGAGCGGTCGTTAAAGGTGTGAGTATAAATGTTCATAGAGGAGAGGTAGTAGGTCTTTTAGGCCCTAACGGGGCCGGTAAGACCACCACTTTTTATATGGTAACGGGCATAATAAAACCTGATAAGGGGAAAGTCATATTTGATACGATAGATATAACGAAATTACCTATTTACAAAAGGGCCCGTTCAGGCATAGGTTATTTATCACAGGAGCCGTCTATTTTCAGGAAATTGACGGTTGAAGAAAATATTATGGCAGTTATGGAAACGCTCGGGTTCCCGAGGCAGGAACGGAAAAAACAGCTGGACGTACTTTTGAACCAGTTGAAAATATCTCATTTAAGGAAGAATAAGGCATATACGTTATCCGGAGGGGAAAGACGCCGTCTGGAGATAACCCGTACACTCGTAACTAATCCCATGTTTATTCTTTTGGATGAGCCTTTCAGTGGTATAGATCCTATCGCGGTAAACGATTGTCAGGAAGTTATCCGGGAATTGAGAGATATGGGTTTGGGTGTACTGCTTACAGATCATAATGTCCGGGAGACTCTAGCGATCACAGACAGGTCTTACATCATGTACGAGGGGAATATTTTGATATCAGGAAGCAAAGAAGAGCTTATTAACGATACCCGGGCGCGTGAGATCTATTTAGGCGAAAGATTTACTTTGTGATAGATAATATTGTTGCAAGAAATATAGGGAAAAACACCATATTATTATCATCGGTAACTATATCATACGGGTAATGGAAGTTAATTTATAGATGTTTATCTTTGTTTTCTTTAAATTATATTAAATCCTGTTTTATATTGCAAAACTGCTGACATAATGGTATATTGTTATTTTTCCAAAAGACAGCTGTTTTATATTTTTGTGTTAGCAGTATTCCTGTAGTGCGATCACTAAGAAAGAGGTGAAAAAATATGGATATTTCGATTACTGCCCGGAACCTTGAAGTTGACAATAAGGTTAAAAGCTATATAAGCAAAAAACTTAAAAAACTCCAGAAACTGTATAAAAGGATATATGATTGCGAGGTTGTTCTTGAGTCTGAGAAAGAACGAAAGAATGTCGAGATACTTGTTTCCTTGAAAAGGACTAAAATAGTGGCAAAAGAGACTTCCCCGGATATCTTCGCGTCAATAGATATTGCTTCGGAAAAGATAAAAAAACAATTGCGACGCTTAAATGACAGGGTTTCTTCAAGGAGGAAGAGGAAAACGATGTTTTCACGTTTTATACCTTCCGGGATGAGAAAACAGCCGGGCGGTATTCCCTCCGGCCAAGATTATGAAGATATGGAACGTCCATCCGGGTACAATGAGGAATAGTCGTATTAAGACCGATAATGGAAATTGATTGTTTTTAGTGTCCTAAGATTAGGGATGCTGACTTAAAAAAGGGCGAAAATGAAGACGAAAATAAAAAAACTTGACGGGACGGCAAGAGAGATGCTGGTAGAGGTTCCAAAAGACCTTGTGGCAGAGACTTTAGAAAAGATCTATGGGGAGATAAGAAAAACAGCTAAAATAGACGGGTTTAGACAGGGTAAAGCCCCTATGGACATCGTTAAAGCCAAATATAAGGCCGATGCGGGTGATGAGATGAGAAAGACGCTCATCCCGGAGGCTTATCAAAAAGCTCTGCAAGATAATGCCATAGATCCGGTATCATACCCGGATATTTCGGATGTGGGGATCGATGCCGCTGGGGCGCTTATTTTTAAGGCCGTTCTAGATGTTCATCCTGAAGTTACGCTTAAAAAATACAAGGGTCTTAAGGTCAAAAGGTCTAAAATAGAGGTTACTGATAAAGAGGTAGAAGATACACTGGATAGGTTCAGGAACATGAATGCTGAATTCGAGGAGATAGAAAGGCCCTTGGGAAAAGGGGATTTCGGAATATGTGACGTAGAGATGATATTCGAGGATAAAGTTATTTCCCGGAAACGTGAGAATATGTGGATAGAAGCTGATAAAGAAAACTCGTTATTCGGTATTGGTGAAGATATTAAAGGTTTGAAAAAGGGCGATAATAAGGAAATAAAAGTGACTTTACCTGAAAAATATCCGGATGAAAAATATGCCGGAAAAGAAGTTATTTTTGATGTAAAGGTCAAGGAAACAAAAGAGAAAAAACTTCCGGAGATGAATGATGATTTTGCCGTTAAGATGGGTAAAAAGACAATGGAGGAGGTTAATTCCGAGATAAAGGATCAATTGCTGCAGAAGAAAAAGCATGATCTTGAGCTGAACATGAAGACACAGATTATGGAACAGCTTTTGAAAAATCATAGTTTCGCTGTTCCAGGCAGTATGGTCAAAAGACAATTAAAAGTTCTGATGGAAAGAGCGGAAAGTGATCTTTTGAAAAAAGGGGTCGATAAAAAAACTATAGAGGATAACAGGTCTGATCTTGCGGGGAAACTGCAAAAAGAAGCAGAGAACAAGGTTCGGTTGTATTTCATACTTGATGCAATCGGTGTCAAGGAAAAGATAGAAATATCCGATGATGATGTGGAGACCTGGCTCAAAGCCCTGGCGGAGTCTTATAAAAAACCGGTAGAAGAGATCAGGAAATATTATGAAGAACATAATCTTCTGGAAGGTGTTAAGGAAGAATTGAGAGAGGAAAAGACACTTGATTTTGTCTTGGATGAAGCGGATAAAAAGTAACAGCTGAAGTTACAGCCCGGGGCAGGAAAAGGCCCATAAAAGGTTTTCGGTTCCATAAAGAGGGAGAATTTGATAATGACATTTGTTCCGATGGTTATAGAGAAAGAAGGTCGGTTAGAAAGGGCTTACGACATTTATTCGCGGTTACTAAAGGACAGGATAATCTTTATAGGTTTTCCCATAGATGATAATGTGGCGAATACAGTCGTAGCCCAGCTGTTATATCTTCAAATGCAAGATTCGGATAAGGATATCAATATATATATCAACAGCCCAGGAGGAAGTGTTACCAGCGGATTATCGATATATGATACCATGCAATTCGTAAAACCGGATGTAAACACTTACTGTGTTGGTCAGGCAGCCAGTATGGGCGCGGTATTACTTGCTGCGGGGGCGAAAGGAAAACGGTATGCGTTACCGTACTCGCGGATAATGATACATCAGCCCTGGGGAGGAGTCCAGGGGGCCGCGAGCGATATCGACCGTCAGGCTCAGGAAATATTAAGGATGAAGAAAAATCTGGAAGGTATACTGGTTAAACACACCGGCCAGTCCCCGGAAAGAATACAGAAAGATACGGACCGTGATCATTTTATGGCCGCTGAAGAAGCCAAAGATTATGGACTCGTGGATCACGTTATCAAAATAGAAAAATAAGAATTGAATGCAGAGGTGTAGCATGTTGTAGTTAGCTGTGTCTTTTGTTCCTGAAGATCGCTTTTTGTTTAGTAGAATCAAAGAAAAAGGAGTTTATCATGAGAAAATATAGATTGATGGCGCCGGGGCCGACACCCGTACCTGAAAAAGTTTTATTGAAGATGGCCGATACTGTAGTTCACCACCGTACACCTCAGTTTCAATCGGTTCTGGAAGAAGTTAACATTAAACTAAAAAAGGTCTTTCGCACAGAAAATCCTGTTTTGGTGTTCGCATCAAGCGGTACGGGAGCCATGGAGACTTCGGTAGTAAATGTGCTTTCGAAAGGGGACAAAGCGATAGTAATGAGGGGCGGTAAATTCGGTGAGCGTTTCGGAGAAATATGTGAGGCTTACGGGGTGGAAGTTATCCCTTATGATGTGCCCTGGGGTGATCCCGCGGATTCTTCAGTTCTGGAAACTATGCTTAAAAAAAATCCTGAGGTGAAAGCGGTATACGGTACGTTATGTGAAACTTCAACGGGAGTGGTCAACGATATAAAATCACTGGGAAGAGTCATATCCGGAACAGACGCGGTTTTTATAGTTGACGCGATCAGCGGTCTTACCGCGGAAGAGTTTTATCCGGATGAATGGGGCGTGGATATGGTAGTCGGAGGATCCCAGAAAGGATTGATGCTCCCTCCGGGTTTGGGATTTCTGAGCGTTAGTGAAAAGGCCGAAAAACTTATTGATTCGTCCAATTTGCCCAAATATTATTTTGATCTGAAAGCCGCGCTTAAATCACACGGGAAAAATGATACTCCCTGGACGCCTGCGGTTTCTTTGATCAACGGATTGAATTCCGTATTGGAGATGCTTCTTGAAGAAGGGTTGGATAACGTTCTTGTAAGACACGCGAGGCTTGCGGAAGCGACTAGGGAAGCAATGAAAGCATTAGGTCTTGAACTGTTCTCGTCCAGGCCCGCGAATACGCTTACCGCGGTTAAAGTGCCTTCGGGGATAGATGGTACTTTAATACCCAAAAAATTGAGAGACGAACAGAAAATGACCATTGCCGGAGGGCAGGCTGCGGTCAAAGGCAAGATATTCAGGGTTGCACATTTGGGGTATATGGACGAATATGATACTATCTCGGTCATTAGTGCTCTGGAAATGGTCCTGAGCCAGTTAGGATATGATCTTGAACTGGGGAAAGGTGTTGCTAAAGCAGAGGAACTTTTAAGCCGGCAGACACTGTCTAAGACTAAGGTATAGCTATAAGACGTGATCTAAAATACAATAGAAAAAAAGAGGGGGGGAGACGGCTCCGGATCCTGAACCCTCCGAACTAAATAGAAAGGAGTCAAGAATGGCTAAAATTAAAGTGTTAGTGAGCGACCCTTTGGCAAAAGAGGGCGTAGATATATTGAAGAAAAGCAACTTAGAGGTAACGGAGGTTTCTAAACTTTCAGAAGACCAGCTTGTTAAAAAGATAAAAGGTTATGATGCTATTATAGTCAGGAGCGGAACTACTGTGACAAAAAAAATAATCGAAGCATCCAATAAATTGAAAGTTATTGGAAGAGCGGGAGTAGGGTTGGACAATGTTGACGTGGCCGCGGCGAGTAAGAAAGGAATAGTAGTTATGAATGCGCCGTCAGGAAATACCATATCAACGGCTGAACACGCTTTTAGCCTTATGCTTTCACTTTCCAGAAATATTCCTCAGGCTAACGTTTCGATAAAAGAAGGAAAATGGGATAGAAAAAAATTTATGGGAGTTGAGCTTTATGGTAAAACCCTGGGTATAATAGGTATGGGGAGGATCGGTACGGAATTCGCGAAGAGGGCGCTTAGCTTCGGGATGAAGATCCTCGCTTTTGATCCATTCCTGACAAAGGAGAAAGCCGGGCTTATAAATGTGGAGCCTGTTGGGCTTGACGATCTGCTGAAGGGATCTGATTTCATAACTATACATACTCCTTTGACCCCTGAGACAAAACATATTCTGGATGGTAAAGCTTTCAAGAAAATGAAAAAAGGAGTAAGGATAATAAATGCCGCGCGGGGAGGGATAATTGATGAATCTGCCCTGGCAAAAAGCATCAAATCAGGAAAAGTGGCCGGTGCGGCCCTTGATGTTTTTGAAACAAAGAAAAAACCTCCGGTGGATAGCCCGGTCGTGAATATGGAAAATATAGTTGCGACACCTCATCTGGGAGCATCTACCGCGGAAGCTCAGGTCAATGTGGCCATTGATATGGCAAGGTCTGTTTCGGATGCTCTGCTTGGGAAAGGGTACAGGAACGCAGCTAATGTTCCGGCTATGGAAGAAGATACATTATCGGCTATCGGTCCATATATGAACCTGGCAGACAGACTCGGGTCTATACAGACACAGTTGATGGCCGGTGCGATAAAAAGCATCAATATCAATTATGTAGGCGAGGTAGCGAAACTTGATGTAGCTGTTATTACCAGAGCTTTTGTCAAAGGAATATTTAATCCTATTCTTGAAGGGGAAGTGAACTATGTGAATTCTTTACTAATAGCTAAAGAACGGGGAGTGAAAATATCCGAGAAAAAAACAACACAGATAACTGATTTCGCCAGTTTAGTAAGTGTTGAAGTCGTTACTGATGAGAAAAAGTATTTTATTATGGGTACGCTATTCTCAAATAATGAAGCACGAATAATAAAACTTGATAAATATTACGTGGAAGCTATTCCTGATGGGTATATGCTCGTTGTTAATAACAATGATGTACCCGGTGTGGTTGGGAAGATAGGTACGGTTCTCGGGAAGCATGGAATAAATATAGCGGAGATGAGCTTTGGAAGGGACAAGAAAAGCGGGGAAGCGATCAGCCTTCTAAATGTGGATAGTGAAATCCCGATGAACATTATTTCTCAGCTTAAAAAGGTCAAAGATATCAAAGAGGTTAAGCAGGTTCGCGTATTTGTTTAACTGATCTTTGCGTAGGAAATAAACAGGGCAAACGGTTTTAACCGCAAAACCGGGCTGTTAATTTTGGAGATACAATAAAAAAGAGGTGATGTTATGAGATATTTGCTTATGGTAGGGATTTTAGTGTTGACTGTTAATGTTTCCGGGCTCAAAGCTTTCGCCGAAGAAAAAGGTCTTTTTGGCAGAATGTGGGATAAAGTCTCTTCCCGTTGGGAAAAGACTGAACCGGCTTCTTCAGCATCACAATCGGGTGTTGTTGAGAACACGAAAAAAGAAGAGAAACAGAATATCCAGAAACCGGTAACGCTTTTATCTTCGAGGGAAACATTATTAGCGGATATTACAGCCGAAATAAGGTCAAATCCGGGTATCGTAGATAGTATGCCGGAATTATCCATGAAGAAAAGTATGGATGGGAACATCGATTATTATTACAAACTGAGAAGTGATATTCCTTTGAAATTGACAAAATACGACAAATCGGAATTGGCTTCAATATTGGAGAATGTAAACAGCCAGGTACAGGCGCTGAAAAATAAGGCGGCATCTGTCAAGGAGACCGTTAAGACTGAAGTTCCTCAAGTTCGTAGTGAAGAAGTTATTGACGAGATAGATGTCGATATTCCTGAAAAAAAGGCTCCCGAGGCCGGCGATAGAAAAGATATGCCAGAAAGAGAAATACCTTTTACGAAAGAAGAGATGCTGGATGTTATATATAAAAGGGTGCAAACTTTTTCCCAGATAGCTTATATGATACCTAATTTTTCGGTGGAGGAACTGGACGATGGAACCAGGCAATACTATTTCGAGACCGAAGATGGAACCGTGCAGATCGAGGATCTGGATAAAAAAACTTTGCATAAACTGTTCGTAAGAATAAACAATGAAGCCACAATTTTAAATACTCAGAGGATAATGAGGCAGATACAGCAGCAGGAGCAGATGACAAGAACTATGCAGCAACAGCAGCAGCAGGTACAGAACATTTTGCAAAACCAGCAACCGCCGCGGATAGTTACTCCGCCTGTTGTTCATACTCCGCCTGTTGTTCATACTCCGCCTCAGCCGCCGCCTCAGCCGCCGAAGCAGCCATCTCAGCAGACGAACAGATAAAAGACAAAGGAAGGGTCATAATGGGACACGCGACAGTATTAGTTGGATCTCAGTGGGGAGATGAAGGTAAAGGGAAAGTTATAGATATAGTTTGTGAAAGCGTTCAATATGTGGTCCGGTATCAGGGAGGGAATAATGCCGGGCATACTGTGGTAATAGGAGACAAAAAATATGTTCTTCATTTGATACCATCGGGAATACTTCATGAGGGTAAGATATGCGTAATAGGACACGGTGTTGTTATCGATCCCAGAGCGCTTCTTAGTGAGATCGATATGCTTAAAAAACAGGGAATAGATGTTTCCCAAAGACTTAAGATCAGTGACAAGGCTCACGTAATATTTCCGTATCATTGTAAAATTGACGAGCTTAGGGAAGCCAGGAAAAAAAAAGGAAAAATAGGCACAACTAAAAGAGGGATAGGGCCGTGTTACGCGGATAAAGTTTCAAGGATAGGTATCAGGATAGCCGATCTATTTAACCCTCAATATTTAAAAGAACGCCTCAAATCCAACATAGATGAAAAGAACACTGTTTTAAAGGCACTTTACGATTTTGATGGATTTGACCCGGAAGAAATATTCGCAGAATATAATAGATATGCCGTTATGCTCAGGGAATATGTTTGTGACACCGTTGTACTTCTCAATGACGCTTATGCCAGAGGGGAGTCCATTCTGTTTGAAGGGGCGCAGGGTACTTTTCTTGATGTTGACTACGGCACATACCCTTATGTGACATCATCCAATGCAACCGCGGGCGGGGCTTGTACCGGCGCCGGGCTGGGGCCTTCCAGAATAGATACAGTCCTGGGAGTAGTCAAAGCTTATACGACCCGGGTAGGAGAAGGTCCTTTTCCTACTGAATTTCAATCAGGTCTTATGCAAAGCATAAGAGAAAAAGGCGGAGAATTCGGTGCCACTACCGGAAGGGCCAGGCGATGTGGATGGTTTGACAGTGTTCTTGTTAGAAATTCTGTTCAGATAAACGGCATAAATAAAGTAGTTATAACAAAACTGGATGTTCTGGATGAACTGGGATCTATCGACATTTGCACGGCATATAAATATAAAGGTGAGGTATATACGAACATATCGGGAGATCCGGGGTTTTTGGATGATTGCGAACCCATATATGAAACACACCCGGGATGGGAGGCCGATACTTCAAATATTACCTCATATGAAGATTTACCCGAAAACGCCAGGAAATACCTGGATCGGATAAAGGAGCTTATAGGCGCAGATATCATGCTTGTTTCCGTAGGTAAAAGCCGTAAACAGACATTTACTTATGAAAGTATAGGATAAGTATTAATACAGAGAGTTTTTTTATCTTTGATGAAACTCCCCTGTATATGTTAAAATCAAGTAAACGGCGGGACGTGGGAAGTTTAAAGGTTCCGGATAAAGAATAAAGGAGGAAAGTATGAGATCATTAAAATATCTATCCCTGGGTTTGGCGGTAATTTTTCTTTCCGGCACCATGAATTCAGGATGCGCTCTAAATTTTTATAAACAAAGTAAACGTGACAGGCAGAAGATAAAACAGCTTCAGGGGAAGATCTCTGATCTGGAAGAAGAAAGACAAAAAGAAAGGAAACGGTTCGAGGAAGTCCAGAGAATGCTTCAGGATAAACTTCGAAATCAGATAGTGGATGATCAGGTATCGCTGGAAATGAGGGACAATGGTTTGGTCATAATTCTTTCCGATGATGTCTTATTCGATTCTGGAAAAGCAAAGATCAAAGAAAAAGCAAAACCGGTACTGGATAAGGTTGCTGCTATAATTAAAAGTAAGGTTCCGGATAAGAATATAGGGGTAAGCGGCCATACGGATAATGTACCGATAAAGCTTTCTAACTGGGAATCTAACTGGGAGCTTTCTGCCAGCAGGGCTACTAACGTATTGCATTATCTTGTTAACAGGGGAGTGTCTCCCGATAAACTTTCGGCAACAGGATACGGAGAACACCGTCCCGTAGCATCAAATTCCACGGCTTACGGACGAGCGAAGAACAGAAGAGTAGAAATAGTTATTCTACCGGACTTTCAGGAAGAAAGAGTGGAAGAAGTTTCGACTTTAAGTGAAACGATTAAATAAACTAAAAATAGTTTTTAACGTAATTAAATAGGCTGAGGGTAAATTTAGTTTCTATCCTCAGCCTATTAATTATAAAAGTATGAAAATACCCGGTCACATAGCGATAATAATGGACGGAAACGGGAGGTGGGCGAGAAAAAGAAACCTTCCGCGGATATTCGGGCATCGCGGCGGTATCAAAACGGTGGATATTATTACCGAAGAGTGCGCCGAACTCGGAGTAAAAGCCCTTACTTTGTATACTTTTTCTTCCGAAAACTGGTCTCGTCCCGAACAGGAAGTAAAGGCGCTTATGGAGTTGCTGCGTGATAATCTTATAAAATACGGTGAAAAGCTGAAAAATAATAATATAAAATTCAATACTATCGGGAAAACAGAGCTTCTTCCCCTCAATCTGCAGGAATCATTGATCAAACTCAAAGAAGAAACTTCGATAAATACAGGTATGGTTCTTACGCTGGCGTTGAATTATGGAGGCAGGCAGGAAATAGTTGAGGCTTTCAAAAAAGCTTTTCGGAGTATCGATCCGGAGAACGTAGATGATTTTGTGGAAAAAGATATGGAAGAATTCCTGTATACGCGATCGCTTCCGGAGCTTGATCTTGTTATAAGGACAAGCGGGGAGATGCGTATAAGTAATTTTCTATTATGGCAATGCGCTTATGCCGAATTTTATTTCACGGAGGTATTATGGCCTGATTTCGATGTAAAAGAGTTGAGGAAAGCTCTGGAAGTTTATGGGGAACGCGAAAGGAGATTTGGTGGATAACTTAATAAAAAGGACTATTTCAACAATAGTGCTCCTGTCTTTTGTTTATTTTTTGATATATGTTTTCCCTAACTGGGCATTTTGCGTAGTTGTTGCTTTATTTGTGGCTTTGGGGCAGATCGAGTTCTTTCGAATGGTAACTAACAGGAATATTTTCGTTTATAAGTATTTCGGCGTAATAGCAGGGACGCTTATTCCTCTTGTCGTGTTTTTCGCGGATGGTTCGGGAAAAATGATGAATTTTGAGACTATGTTAATAGTCGTGGCAAGTTTGTTCGCTTTTACTCTGCAGTTCACTAGAAAGGATAATGCCCGGGATCATCTTATAAGTACGGCCCTTACCCTGTTCTCGCTTTTTTACATAGGATGGTTCTTTTCCTTTTTTATGAAAATAAAAATGCTTCAGGACGGAGCGAATTTAGTGGCCTTTCTGGTCATAGTGACCAAGGCTACGGATATCGGAGCGTATCTTATCGGCAGCCGTCTGGGGCGTTCAGAACTTATTCCCAGGATAAGCCCGAAAAAGACAAAAGAAGGGACTATTGGAGGGGTTATAGTAAGCGTGGTAATATCTATAACATTAGGAAGATATTTAACAGGCTTTTCCTTTCTTCATTTGTTTATTATGGGAATAATATTGTCGATTGTAGGACAGGTAGGTGACCTGGCTGAAAGCCTTATAAAAAGAGATTGCAATGTTAAGGATTCCGGCAGCTATGTAGCGGGGATAGGAGGTATACTTGATCTTATAGACAGTCTATTGTTCACTGCCCCGGTTTTTTATTTTTATATAAACACTTTACAATCGGGGTTTTAAAATATAGACGGGTGATCAAGCCAGGGGTATCCGGGTTGATAAATATACATTGCGAAGTAAATATGAGCATATTGTCTGGAGCAGGGTTGATATGAAAGATATAATATTGTTAGGGGCAACCGGATCGGTAGGGAAAAATGTCCTGGATGTTATAAGGTCTTTTCCCGGAAAGTTCCGGATTAAAGCGCTCTCTAGTTATGCTAATATAGATCTTTTAAGCGCTCAGGCCGAAGAGTTCGGCCCCGATATAATAATTCTGGGTAAAGAAACATTATATTCAGAACTAAAGCGTAAAGTTTCAGGTAAAACGCGCATCGTGGCGGGAGAAAACGCTGCCGCGGAAATATGTTCCGTAGAATCCGCCGATGTTGTTTTTATGGCTATTGCCGGTACTGCTGCTTTAAAACCCTTATTCAGCTCTATTGAAAGCGGGAAGACAGTGGCGCTTGCAAGCAAAGAACCAGTTGTGAGTGCGGGAGCCTTTCTGAGAGAATATATGGATAAGGGAGCAGAGATAATCCCCGTCGACAGTGAACACAGCGCGGTTATGGCCTGTTTAAACGGGAGATCAGCATCAGATGCCAGGAATCTTTATCTGACCGGCAGCGGGGGACCTCTTAATGATGTAGCGGCAAAAGATTTTGAGTTTCTTACCATAAAAGATGTTCTGGATCATCCAAAATGGGATATGGGCCCGAAGATCACTGTTGATTCGGCTACGTTTATGAATAAGGGGCTTGAAGTCATAGAGGCCAGATGGCTGTTTGATGTGCCTCCGGAGAGGATAAAAGTATTAGTACATCCTGAAGCCATAATACACTCGATGGTAGAGTTTATAGATGGTACGGTTATGGCTAACATGTTCTGTCCTGATATGAGATTTCCGATATTGAGAGCTCTTACCTATCCGAAAATTATAGATTCTGATTTTGAACGGGTGGATTTTAGCCGGTTGGGCATTTTATCTTTTAAGGATCCGGATACCGCAAGGTTTCCTGCCCTTGACATGGCGTATAAAGTATTAGAAGACGGAGGGACTTATCCCGCAGTTCTTAATGCCGCTAATGAAATGTCGGTAAATATGTTTCTTGAGAATAAAATAAGATTTGTGGAAATAGTGAATAAGGTAGAAAATGTATTAAAAAAACATAAAAAAGTAGAAAAGCCCACATTAGACCAGATCGTTTGTGCTGAACAATGGGCTAAAGAGGAGGTGCGTGCGTCTTGTTAAGTTGGATTACTGTTTTTATAGTTTTCAGTGTGCTGATCCTGATACATGAAGCGGGCCATTTGATAGCCGCTAAAAAAGCAGGGATCAAAGTAGAGGCTTTTTCACTGGGAATGGGAAAAAGACTTATAGGAAAGAAGATAGGGGAGACTGATTACAGGCTTTCTGTTATACCTTTTGGAGGTTTTTGCCAGATGGCGGGGGAAAACCAGCTTGAGTCCAAAGGAGAAGAAAACGAGTTCATGTCAAAAAGTACAGGTTCAAGATTCTGGGTGATAGCCGCCGGGTCATTAACAAATTATATATTTGCTTTTATCCTTTTTTCCGTTATCTTTATGATAGGTTCTCCGACTTTATCGAATGAAGTCGGACAGATCCTGAAAGGCCTGCCTGCTGATAAAGCCGGTATCCAAATAGGTGACAGGATAGTTTCGGTTAATGGAAAAAAAATGGATTATTGGGAAGATATTGTTTCGGAGATCAGGCGTTCGGGGAATAACGATACCGAGCTCAAAATAGATGTTGCCAGAGGAGATAGAGAACTGGATTTCACGCTTAAGCCGCAGGTCTCTACCG
>CAYMTI010000004.1:0-213 GCA_964393315.1 uncultured Planctomycetia bacterium | reverse complement strand
CCAGAAAATAAGTACTCCGCTTATCGGGATAGCTCCCTTAAATAAGGTTTTAGCTGTTTCTTATAATCCCCTGGAGGCATTTTACCACGGGGGCAAGAGGCTTTTATACCTTACCGCTATGACATACAAAGGGATATGGCTTTTAATAACAGGAGGTAAGCCTGTTAAAGCCTCAGTTTCAGGGCCTGTAGGTATAGCCAGTTTAATAATGAA
>CAYMTI010000003.1:0-17410 GCA_964393315.1 uncultured Planctomycetia bacterium | reverse complement strand
GTTTTTGTTATATAAATAGTTATTCGCTTGCTTTATGGTGTTAAAACATAACACTCAGAGTGTTTTTTTTTCTAACTAAATAAGAAGATATTAAAACTTTTAGAAATACCATGCGAAGAGATAGTGATATTTACAAAAAAACCACAAGGCCCAAAATTCAGGAAGATTTTCTTGTTTTCAGATGCCTAAAGACGAAAAGATGCGGTTCTTTTCTTAGGGCTGTGTCTTTGGCTGTGTCTTTTATATTTTTTTTCCAGCAGGCTGGATTCGCTCAAAATGAAAGCGTTCCGGTATCGCAGGCACAGCTGGCCGCGGGGCATAGGTTCGACCTGGACAGGATCTCTATCCCCCGTGATATCGCTATAACAAAAGATATAGGGAAAACTGAAGACCGGAAGATAATAATAAATATAAAGGACGCGCATGATAATTACGCCGCCCAGAGATCGATCATGGAGATACTGGAAAACCTGTTGGTAAATTATGATGTCCGTCTTATCGGTATCGAAGGGTCAGAGGGGTATGTTGACACCAGTATTATTTCTTCTTTTCCTGAAGATAAAGCAAAAGAACTCACTTCCGATTATCTGATGAAAGAGGGGAAAATGTCAGCCGGGGAATGTTTTGCCGCTCTTTCAGAAACTCCCGTAACTCTTTATGGTATAGATGACAGCGCTCTTTATCTGAAAAATTACAATGCTTTTCTCAATCTTCTGGAGTTCAAAAAAGAAAATCTTAAATACGTAGATATCTTGAGAAAAGCTCTTTACGCGCTTGAGGACAAGATATTTTCCTCGGATCTTAAAGAACTTAACAGAAATTCCGTGCTCAACGGCAACCTGAAAAAAGGGTTTACCAAGAGATGGTATCTTATAAAATCCATCGGGGAGAAAAACGGCGTCAAACAGGGGGATTATCCGAATATTGACGCGCTGACCCGGGCGATAGAAGCGGAAAAGAAGATCGATTATGACGCGACGAACGCCGAAAGGGATGAGATACTCGATCTTCTGGCTAAAAAACTTGAGAAAGTGCAGCTGGAGGATCTTGTTTTAAAAAGTCTCGCTTTTAAGCTTGGCAGGAGTTCAAAGAGCCAGTTCTATTCCTATCTCCTACGTCTGGCTAAAACGGAAAAACTGGATAGTTACCTTTATGAACATCTCGAACGTTTTTGCGAATATGTGACGGTGTATGAATCGATCGATATTGCTATGCTCATGGATGAAATAGATGATTATGAATGTTGTATCAAGGACAAAATATACAGGAATGATGAAGAGCGCGAACTTACAGGCCTGTTGAAAGATACCGAAATATTGCATAATCTTTATTCCATACGCCTTACGAACGGGCAACTCCGGTATCTGATGTCTCATATGCGTAATTTTAGATCCGGGATCTTTATTGATTTCATAAAAAAACAGTACGATAAATTTGGTTTGGCGCTGCCTTCCGAGTTTGGAGAGGTTATTCCGATATTCGATAAACTGCCCACGGCCATATCTTTTTACGAGGCCGCGACCGCGCGGAACAGAAAAATGGTAGAGAACACTATAGAACAGATGCGGAAAAGCGGCGTGACCAGCGCGGCCATAGTGACGGGAGGTTTCCATACTCGGGGGATAACGGATATACTGCGTTCGGATAAAGTGTCATATCTTATCCTTTTACCGCGTTTCAACGCTAAAAAAAATAAACGGCCGTATGTAACGGTGCTTACGAATAAGACCAATGAATATAAAAGCTATGTTGATACAGGTAATTATCTGGCGGTTACGTCTACTCTTGGCGTTATGATGGATATTTTGAGGGGAACAGGCGCGGAAGACAGGGCTTTTCGCACTAAACTGGAAACAGTGGCAACTCTTATGGGGACGGCGGTTCTTGAAAGCATGGAGAGGGGGATAATAAATCCTGAAGTGTGGGAAAATATCAAGGAAAAGTATCTTGAAAAATTTAAAGATGATCAGAAAAAACTCATGGCGGACGGCAAGATATCAGAGCCTGAATATCTGAGCTCACTTGGGTTTATGGAGCAGATTCTTGGATTGATGGCTGTGAAAGGCGATGCCCGCGGCGCGAAAGTGTTTTTACGCACGGATAAGGGGAATTTCATTTTTACGGTTAAGCTGGAAAAGGAAACTGAAGAAGGCGTTGTATCCGTACGTGTTGAGGCTTTTGATAACGTTCCGGATCAGGCGATCGAAGAGGTTGAAGTGCGTCAAAAGAAGGGAGAAACCGCAGAGCTCGCGCTGAAAAAAAGATTCAATATGCTGCTTAAGGAGCTGGAAAAACAATACATTGAAAAAGGGAAGGAGATACCCCGGGAAGAATTGACAAAAGGTGTTGACAGGATAGCGGCCCGTATTGGGATAAAAGCTGATGATGATTTTATTAGTAAGATCCGCGGAGAGATCTTAAGCGAGGTGAAAGCGAAAGGGATCAGGATTACCGAACGTATGAGCGGGGAAGAGGCAACAGGACTAAAAACAGCGACAGCGGAACAAACCGGTAAGGGAGAATCAAAATCGGAAGAGGAGAAGCAAACGGGTGAAAAAACACATGTGTTAACGCCGAAGGATAGCCCCGCCGGTATGGAGGTGAAAGATAAAGCTGATCTGGATAAAACAGGTTTAAAGACAGCAGAGGTGCAAAAATCAGAGAGGAGAAAGGAAAAAGAATATGAAGAAACTTTAAAAGTAAAAGCCGAAAGACAAAATAAAAGTGTAGAGGATTCCCGGGCGGAAAAGAAAAAAGGAGATTTTAAAATACTGGCAGCCGCGTACAACGAAGAAGATGTGATCGAGGAAGCTATGGAAAGAGCTTTAAAGGCGGGGTATATAGACAGGATGGTTATAGTTGATGACGGTTCCAAAGATTCTACGGGGGAGATCCTGGACAGATATAAAAAATATGGGTTGACGGTTATTCATAAACAAAATTCAGGAAAGGTAGATTCTATAAGACAGGCGCTGATAGCGATGGAAAAGGACGGGAGTTTACCTGAGTATGTGATCACTACTGATGCTGATTCTTTTTTCAGTTTGAATGAGAACCGTGAAGAATCCGCTAAACTTGATACGGAAGATCCGAAGAGAGTCGTGAACAAACTTCAGGAAGCTATAGATTATAGCCGGGAGAATGATCTCGCCGCGGTCGCGCTTAACATCATACCTACCTCAAAAGAAGGCGACGGGATCGTTCCTCTTATGCAGCAGGTTAAATGGCGGTATAGTAATTCTTTGCCAAAAGGATTATCTTTCAGTGTCGCGGGTGCCGGTGGCGTCTACAGGGCGGAGTCACTTGTAGACGCGATGAAAAAGCATTCCGGTAAATTCAGCGCCGAAGATACTGAACTGGTTGCCTTGATCCGTGGAGAGGGGGGGAAAACCGGTAAATTCGGAAAAGGGCTGCAGGTTAAAACTGATATACCGCGGAACATAAAAACGTATCTTAAGCAATATAAACGTTATGGCCGGGGGGTATTGGAACAGCTTAACCCCAAGAACCTTAAATCTTTCGGTGCTGTCAGCCTGGGGTTCGGTTCCCTGGGTTTTGGCGGGAAGGCCGCTTTTAGTATATTGCCAATGGTAGGTTTTTTGGATCTTTTGCTTTTAGGCGGAGGCTTTTTAGCGGCTACAGCCGCTATGACAACAGGAGCTATCGTAAACGCGTGGCGGTCGAGAGATATTTCGCTTTCACAGAAGCTCAAGATAACTTTAGCCGCGCCTTTCTGGCCGTATTTTGAAACCGCTTTTATGAGCGCGGGTGTTCTTCTCGCTGTGACTGACCTGGCTTCGGGTTTTTTGAGCCGGCTCTCCGGGAAGATAAAACTATCTGTTCTTTCAATAACAGGAAAATTCAGAAGGACGGATTCAGGGTTTGCCGCGAAACGCATGGGGTCTGATGAGGATACAGGGGCTGAGGCGAGAAAATTGCGTTCCCGGGAAAGCAATTTTGCCTCTCTCGCGGCGACGGCGGGCAAAGGGTTTGACGGGACAGGCATTGACGGTGAAAAGTATAAGGCGGATGTCGCGGAGGCATCGGGACGGAAAAAAGAAGATATTGAAATAGTCGGCGCGGATCTGGGGCTTGCGGCAGCGGCATATCAATTTGAACGTAACGGTAGATTGTATTTGGTCATAAACACCGGTAAGGCTCTTAGGGAACAGACCGAAGATGTTCTACGGGGGACAGGATCTGATTACGCGGATGTTATCAGAGAAGTCGTGTATCATGAAGCGCGGGAAGCGTATTGGATAAAAGCGTTACGCAGAAATGTTAAGTTCAATATTTTTCTCGCGGGATCTACTTATGAGGGTTGGAAAGGGTTGTCCCGTGACGAGCAGATAGCGCGGGCGGCACATATAATGGCTTCCGTCGAGACGGGAAAACGCTTCGGGAAAACCGAATTGAGCGGCCTGACCCCGTATCACTACGCGGAAATCAAATCGATGGACGAGGAAAGCCTTGAAAAGATCAAAAAAGAAACAGTATCCGCGCGGGAAGCGCATCATATGATAATGCAAGAAGCGGCGAAGCAGATGTTTCCGGAATTTGAACTTGAAGAAGCTTTAAATTACGAGGCTTCCGTAATGTCCTTGGCCGCTAACGAATATCTGGACAGGATAATTTCCAGAATAGAAAAGAGTAAAACCGAGGGTATGGGATCGGAAAAAATAGCGGATTACCTTAAAGAAATACGGGCATCGATCGAGGGGATGAAAACCACATCTGATGAAAACGTCTTACTGGGAGAACATTTGGAGTTCTTGACGGAGCTGATCTTAGCCGTGGAAAAGGTTTTAATAAAGTATGATGAAGCGGTACGGGGGAATCCAACGCTCTTGAAAAGAAGTGAGGCTTCTCTGCGGGCTTTTGGAGAGAATCAAAATGAATGGACACGTTATTTTACCCGCTTTCATTTTGATAAAACGCGGCATGTTATAGAAAAGCTGAATATTGACATAGATGTACTTTTTGTGTTCGTGACCAAACTGAAGAACCTGGTCTATTTACGGGATTCTTTTGAACGTACCGGGAAAGAAAAGGACAGAATAGAATTCGAGAAGGGCAGGAAGGAACTGGAAAATTATTTAAAAGGAGACGTTATAAACGATTTGGGCGTGTTTTTGAACGCACTCAGATCCTATAGAAGATCACTCATGGCGTTAAAGGTCCTTAAGGGAAAAGAAGCAGAAATTGAAGAATCAAGAAAAAAAGCGGCAGAAGAAGCAAAAAAAAGGGACGCGGAAGATCTTTCAAATGCTGTTAAGGTTTTTTCTGATCTTTATGCCGGGGCTGTCAATGACATATTAGGGGATCCTGACAGGAGATTTACGCTTGAAGAAAAAGAACAGTTTGAACAGATGAGGGAAAGGGTAAAGACTTTAGATATCAGTAACATAACAGAGATCGGTAATTTTGTTTTTGATGTGTACCGCCAGATGGATACAGGAATGGGTTTCGGCACGGAGCGTCAAAAGACCCTCAAAAAAGCTTTAACTGATCTGGAAACTGTATTAGAGGAAAAAGCGGGGATATTTTTTGTCCGTTATTTTGTTAACGGTAAGATCTCCGGCCTGAGTGTTAAGGCCGGGCAGAGAGGAAATCGGGAGGGGTGGGCGACGCTTGGCGGATTTGGATATATGCCCTTATCCGCTATAATGCAAGACGTGGGGATAGCGCCCGGGAATGTTGAGATGGCGGCAGGAGAAACAGTTAACCTTTCCGCGTTTAAAAACAGACTTAACGTCATAGATTCTATGGAACAACGCTTAAATGACGCTCTGGAGGAATATATCGAGACCGTTTACGGAGAGATAGATCGCGTAAAAACCCCGGGCACAGGTGATCTGGATGAAAACGTTATAAGTGACGCCAGGAAGCAACTTGACAGGAAATTGGAGGCTTTTAACAGCGCTTTAGGGCGGCTTGTTAATGATATTAACCAGATCGGGGGGAAAGAGCGTACGGAACATTTGATCGAACAATTGAGAAACGTCGGCATAAAAAATAAGATAGATGAATTAACGAAAGTCGCCGAACAGTCTCTCGAAGATCGTTTAATAGAAGAACGCGAAATAGCTGAGCGCCGGGTAATTGCGTATGACGACGCTCTGGACCGGCAGCAGTCGTTGGACTCTGTTATCGGCGATGAAAGCATGGAGGATAAGCCGGCCGGGGTATTATCAGAAAGAGGTTTCGCGAAACGTATAGGAGGTGTCGATATATGGGATAAAGCTTTATCCCTGTCGGGTGAAAAAGGGAAATTCAAGGAAACGGCCGAGGCGGGAGAAACCCTTAAGCTGTCGGGAAAAAATATGGAACTTTACTCGGGGGTTTCGGGTATAGCTAAAGATAATATATCGGTTATTTGGGGGGATCTTAGTGACGCGGCCGTGGCGTATCAGTTCATGGACGGGGAAAGGCTGATAATAGTGCTGAACAATAACACCCAGTTCAGGCGATCAGTAGAAAAACAGCTGGATGGGACAGACTTTTCTTATAATTCTGTCCTGACCGAAGCTATGTATCATGAACTCCGGGAAAGGTTCTGGATGGATTGGGCGGGAAAAAACAAAGATAAACTTAAACTTCCTGAGGGAATAACACCGGAACGGGCGGCTCATATCCTGGCCGGAGAGGAACAGGCTCAAAAGTTCGGAAAAGAACAACTGGACGGATTTTCCCCGTATATGTATTTCGAAATAGCCTCACATAAGAGGAAAGGGGAAATGGGCTGGTTTGAGGATATAACAGGGGAAAGCAGAGAGGATCATCAGGCTGTACTGGAAGCAGTTTTTGAAGACGGTTCGGTAGAGAAGGATTATGACCTGGAAGAAGCCAATTCAAGGCGTTTGGGATTCGACCTGAGGGCGCAGCTTATTCTGGAAGAGGAAAAAAGCAGAGCTGAATCGGAAGCCCGGGAAGCCCGGGAAGATATTCGTGTTATCGCGGCGGGCAGCATAGAGAATTATCTTGACAGACTTGACCTCAGAGCGGAAGGAATAGAATCGCTTCAAGGTCTTATAAAAAATATTATGGATCAAGCGAAAATGCCCGGAAGCGGTTTTAATCAGGAAGATGCTATAGCTCTTATCGCGGCCCGACTGGGCCGGGGAACGGAAATAGGAGAGTTTCTTGAGAATATGGAAATGATGGCGGATGGGGCGCTAAAGTCTTTTTTAAGGGAAGTAATTTATGAAAAGAATCTCAAAGAAGAAAATATTAACTCGGTAACCGGGCTTATCAGGTATCTTAATGATAACGCGGAAGAAGAAGGATATTCCGCTCAAGATATAAGATCGCTTGTTTTATCTTTAGTCGTTGGACAGGAAATCAGTGTCCTGGGCATAAGGACACATCTTGTGGATATGGCGGCGGAAGGCCCGCTCAAAGATTACATCTCTACTTTATACAAAAACAGGTTAAAGATCACTAACATGAGAACAGTAGGGGAGCTTATAAAACATCTAAATAAAAACGCTTCTGACCAGGGTTATAGTACGGACGAAGTAGCGATCCTTTTCCTGTCGGTTTCAATGAGGATAGGAATAAGAGGGCATTCAGCGCACGCGCCTCCGGCTGGACTTGACTCTACATCGGGTGAATTGAACGTTATCAAATCCTATATCAAAGACAAATTACCTTTAGATCTCAAAGCTGTTACTTCCAGCCATATAAAAGATCTGGAAAGTATCCCCGGCATTATTCCTATTCTTTCCCATCTTTCCATGGACGAAAATGATCAAAACTTGAGGAAAAACGCCAGGAGGGCCCTTAGCGCGCTTGCTGGACTTGATGTCGATATTGAAAAAGAGTCTTTTGATACCGGCGCGATCAAAAAAATCGTAGAAGCGTATTATACGAAAGATGAAGGTCAAAAGGCGGAGATCATAATGGCTATCGCTAAATCCTCTGAAATGGAAAACAGAGGTAAAGTGGTGCGTGAAAATCTCGATCGGATCTCAGATATTATAGAGGATATCCGGTTGGAACAGGAACGTGGATTGCAAACAGCTGAAAAAATTGATGGGATCAACCGTTTACGTGATGATATCAAAGCCCGGATAGAAGAGATAAAAAAGATTGAAGATGAGGGGGGGAAGGTCAGTAAAAAGGAAAGATCGGAATTGATAACTGTTTTTAACGGTCTGCTTGAGAATACAACGGGGAAAGATCTACGGGAAATAAACATAATATTGGGACGATCTGAAAAGGATCAGGATGTGTTCCAGGATCTTTTGGATCAGAAAAAAGGAGATCTGAATGATATCCTTAATGAAATGCGTTGGGATCTTCGGGTAATAGCTGAAAATTTTTACGAGGGGGAGAGGGTACAGGATGAAAAAGTACCGTCCAATGTTCTTAGTCTCAAAATGAGCCGGGCAGCGTTGAGCAGAGATGTGAACGCTTTGTTCGGGAGCGACGTTAATGAAGGACTGTTAAGGCAGGAACTTGGCGAGTACTCTGAATATATTTCTAAGCTTATCAAGAACGATAAGGTCGGGCCGGCCGGCCGGGATGTCGACGCGGATTTCTCTAAAGATGAACCCGTGATGCAGGAGTTGGAAGAGCTTCTTAGAAAAGAATCCGAGATCAGCGAAAGGCGAAAGATCACGAGAAAAAAAGAACTTCGTAAAAAACTTCGTTCAGAGTTGGATAATGTTACGGATACTCTGGGGAAAACGGGGATAGATACAGCAAAGATCAAGGCGGAGGTCGACAGCCTATACAAGGGGGATTCGGATAAGATCATAATGGGAGTGATCAATATCGTACGTACATTGATCGTGCCCGAAGTAAAAGAACTTTTTGAGAGTTCAAGGGAGTCCGGGAAGCTGGTTTCATCAAAAGTTGTCTCGGTCATAGAAAGTGTGCAGCAGCTCCATAAATTGAATGAAGCGTATTATCACTATTTGAGTGAGAAAGAGATAAAGGCCTGGGGAGATTGGATAAACGATCTGTCAAGTGCCTGGGGAGAGAATCTCGTAAAAAGCGCTGAAAGTAAAATAGAAGACGATCTGGAAAATTTCGATGCCAGCGCGGGAAGACTTCTTAAGGACCTGGAAAACATGAAAATGGAAACGGCCGCAGAAATAGCGGCTGTTTCCGATGAACTCGAAAAGAACCGGAACGGATTAGAAAAAACGGAGGAATTACTGGCTAAAGGGGTTGATAGCAGCGGAAAAGCTTTGACCACGTCCGGTCAGAGACGATTGGTCGAAAGAAAAGACGGTCTTGAGAATGCTGTGCGGGACCTTGAAAAACAGAAAAAGAATCTGGAGAAAAACGCCGGATCGATAGAAGAGGCGTATGCGGATGTTGAAAAAGCGGCCGCAGAAAAAGTCTTCAACCATGCGGAACTCAGCCGAAAGTTAAAAATACTGTTCATAAGGAAAATGATACGTGAAGAGTTAAGCGCGATCAAACAGGAGGTCAAGGAAAAGATAGATAATGAAGGAATCCTGAAGAAGGAGGATGGAAATTATACGGCTGAAAGTGAAAAAGAAGCGTATGAAAGTATCTCTGAGTACCAGAAGTTCGCGGCTATGGCAGCGGTTGACGCGACTATGAAGTATTACGGTGGATACGGTGACGGCCTTTATGAAGTCCAGTTGTTATCGGGATTGCTTTCGGCGGACGGGTACATAACTAATATTAAGACAGGTGAGGGGAAAACGGAATTTATGCTTGTTGCGTTAACAATAGCTTCATTGACAGGCCTTAAAGTATTCGCGGAAACTTCAAACGCTAATTTAGCCAGGAAGGACCATATAGTACGTAAGACGATATTTGACTTTATGGGATTAAAGTCAGGCTTATTCAATAAGGAAGATATCGGTGATGACCGGAAAGAATTGGAGCGTTTATTCAATGAAGGTACTGACATAGATATAGTTACTTTTGACACTCCGGGGTTTAACTTTGAGCTAGCGGCGGACCTTCCGAAAAATGATAATGAAAAGCTTTTTAAACGCGGAAGAAAATTTTTGTTCATTATTACTGATGAAGTTGACGCCGCTATGCGGGAGGCGTCAACCCAGTACAGGATAGCACTCCAGTCCCCTGAAGTTATAACGGATACAAAAGAATATAATCTTATCAGAGCTGCTGTTGAACTGGCGGATAAAATAGTCAAGGATAAAAGAGCGGGGCGCCGTATCGCCAGAAAGTTAGATGCCGGAGAGATTACGGAGGAAGGGGAAGCCACTGATGAATATTATTACACTGTTGATAAAGCCACGGGTTCCGTGCGGATTACCGAGGAAGGTAAAGCAAAAATAAGGGATTTTTGCGCTACTATGGCAAAAGAGATCGGCGCCAGTCCCGAGAAAATGTATGAATGGGTGGACAAAGCCATAAACAGGCTCGAAACAAATTCTCTTGATGTCGATTTTTCGATCGTTAACGGTGAAATTAAGTTATATGACGCCAGCGGATTATTGGGTAATCGACGGCTAAGTAACGGGCGGCATACGATACTCGAGATGTATATGCGTGAGATCGTGGGAGATAAGAACGTAATAGTACACGGTGACAGCTTTAGTACATCCGAAATAGGAGGCGGGCCTGCCAGGTCAGAGTATTTCTCGGTGATAACGGGGGCGAGCGGAACGGCTCTTGCTTCCGCCGGGGAACTGAAAGCTATATTGGGAAATGAAATGGGAGTTGCGGATATTCCCACACATATCAGCCGGGAGATACTGCGTTCATCGAGAAAACTTCTTATAGACGGCGCTGATGACCGGATCGATATGCTTAAAATGTGGATATATGAGGGTCTTAAAAAAGGTGAATATGAGATAGAAGGGGAGACTCGTTATATGCTGCCCTCGAGCTTTTTGTATGTCAGGAATTCGGAACAGGCAAAAGAACTTCAAAGAGAAATAAACAGTATTCTTGCTGTCTCGGGAGAAGATATGCCGGACATGGAGGTTCAGATAGTGGACGGTGGAGTTGCCAGAGAGAAACTTGAGAAAGCGCTTGAGAGATCTGGGAAAAATAATGTTATCACAATTTTTACCGATGCCGGTGCCCGGGGGACCAATTACCAGGCGGATTTTAAAAATATAAGGATCTTATCCGCTGAAAAAAGAGCGGGGCAGTTCAGCCGGTTGATGGATATGCTGGACGATCTGGAAGATTACAAGGATACGGATATCGTCGGTTGGAAAACCGAGATAAATCGCTTTCTTGAAACTAAGGAATACGGGCAGGGGAAGAGGATAATCGATGAGATCATGATCAGGATCGATGAGGAAATATCAGATATGGATACGTCGATCGAGAAAAAAGATGTTACAGCGGACAGGCTTGAGGAATTAATGTATAGAAAAAGGGAAATGGGAAAAATAAAGTTCAACCTGGCGGGGTTGAAAAGCATTGATAAATTGAATGTTAATAATATAAAGAAAATAGCGGATAATATCAGAACATTTCAATTTCTTACATCAGAAAAAGCAGGGGAATTACGGAACTTTTTGCTTGAAGCGGATACTGATGAGGAAAGTTTCCGTACCAACGAAGGTGAAGATAGAAAGCGTATAGTGGCGGGTGTGGAGAAATTTTTCCGGGAAATCGAGGGAAAGATCAACGTGAGGATACAAGAAGAAAATGATGCCGGTGAAAAAGAAAGGTTAAAGGATCGGTTCCAGGCTTTTCATGAATTCAGAGTGGATGTAAGGACAAGGTATATTGATGGTTTCCGTCTTCTTTCTCAGGTCAGCGATAAATCAATAGGCGATCTTTTACAGGCACTGGGGCGTGTAGGGAGGCAGTCTGATCCCGCGGAGATCTCTCTGTTTTTCGATATAAACGAAAAACAGGACGATTTTAATATTCTTGCCAGGGGGTTCAGTGAAAAAGACAGAAAAATGGGCAGTGTGCTGGATAATATCGAAATGTTCAGGAAGCTTACTATGAAAGCCGAGAAGAGTGAAGAGGGTTTGAACGCCGCTGACAGCCAGAAAAGAGCGGATACCAGGAATGACATATTTTCGCAGGTCTTTGACGCTCTTTGGGAACATGATAAAAAAGGACAGAGGCAACGAATAGATAATTATGTCAAAGACCTGGCAGTACATGATACTTTCATTGATAAAATAGCTCCTTTTATAAATGACGTTATCGAGGGGAAGGAGAAAGGAGTAACCCCGGGAGATCTAGCTATCAGGTGGCTTGACGGTATCGCCGAAAGGTTTGAAAACGCCGATGAACAACAGGTCAAAAAATTAAGAGTTTTATTTGTTATGGCTTTGGGGGCAACGGACGGCGTCCTGGCGAATGATCTTGTTATCCGTACGAAAAAGGGAGGTATGATCTCGGTAAGGAACCTGGATAAGGACAATATTTCTTTATTTACGGAGGTTTTAAAAGCATTGATAAAGGGAGAAAACTATGAAAGGATAAATGAGAGCTCTAAAAAAGTCATTGGGGAAACAAATTATAGCGCGCTGAGGAGAGGTTTTAATAAAGACGTTCTTTTGACTGAAAGGTTCTCGTTGTTGTTCAAACAGTCAGTTACTGAGCTTTTGCAATATGATTATTTTGAAAAAACAGGTGAAAGCAGATATATGAAAGCAAAAGCTTTCAAGCAGCATCTAATAGATTGGATAAATAACAGGAAAAGAGAAATGCCGGAGCTTATGTCGAAGAGGATGATAGATATATGCCTTGAAGACGGTGTTAATAAGAATTTCTTTGATGAGCCTCTCGCGGAATCCGAAGTCAGAAAGCAGGAGGAAGGCAAAGCCAGGGCTTTTGGTGATATCATTAAGAAGGGTTTAGAGAGAACAGAGAGGGTTAAAAAGGTTCTGAGTAAGGGCAGGTGGTCTGCCGGCAAAACGCTTACAGGTGCTTTTATCGGAGCGGGACTGGGAATGGCTGCCGGTGCCGCGGTTATTGGAACGGGGATATACGCGGCCACCGGCGCAGTTTTGAGCGCTTTGAGCGGTTTGATCCCCCGGAGATTCGGATGGAGAAGAATGAGGGCCGAATATGGAACGGGAAAAGCTCTTCTTTATTCCGCCGGTACTGTGTTTGTGGAAGCGGTTGACGGGGCAAGATATCAGGCTCTGGCAGGCGCAGCCGCGGGAGCGGAAATAGGGGGAATAGCGGGGTTAATAAGCAGCGGGGTGGGGATGGTACCCGGGATCCTCGCCGGAGCAAAAATAGGCGCGCTGGCGGGAGCGGGTATAGGCGCGGTATGGAAAGGACGAACCGGGTTTTTGGATGTTATACGGCCTCGGGCCAGGCTTACAGCGGAATCCAAGACCGGCGAATTGAGAAAAGATATGCGCCGCATGGAATGGGAAGAATTCAAGGAACCGCTTGCCCGCCGGGGTAAACATGTACGTGAAGAAATGGAAGATGAAAAAGGCAAGCTGCTGGAAGCTCTTTTAGGTAAAGATGATCAAGGTACTCCTTCTCAGACGATCAGGGATATGCTTATGGGGGAAAGTAAGGTCGAAGAGGTAAAGGAGACTCAGGATGATATAAGGCGCCGGATAGAAATGCGTGAAATCGAAACAAAAGACGGGAAAAAAGTCTTGTTTTTCGAGGTTGCGCCCCGTTTGGGAGAAGATGGAAAACCCGCTGAAGGCATCACGATAAAAGCAGAGGAACAGATGGAAGTTTTCAGGATGTATAAGGAAAGGGTAGGAGAATTAAGGTTTGACGCGCTTACGGGCGGCGGACCCGTTCCTGTCCCTCCGGATCTTATCGCTGCACCTTATATGAGTTTTGCCAGGTTGGGTGCCGGCGGGGAAAATAATGATGATAGTACCGTTTTACAGGGGATTGAAGATATTCTGGAAAAGAGCGAAAAAGAAAGAAAAGACGGTGAACCGCTGATCATTTACTCCGGGGGACTTTCAGCGACCGAAGATCTTACGGGTGCGGGATTTAAAGATGTTCAGATAAAAGGATATGACCAGGCGATAAAAATAGCCGAAAACGCAGATGTTTCCGGAATTGCTCCGGATCTTTCTCTTCCCGAAGATGAGAATGCGGGGATAAGGGTTCATAACGGGGATATTCTGCTTTTGGTGAAAACCGATAGTGGACAGCTTATCGTCCGGAATTTCGGAAAAGAGATCAATCGTAAAGATGCTGATACCCTGCGCAGTGTTATGGCTTTGTCTGTTTTGAAAGAAAAGGGAAGGCAGGAACTTATTGATTATGATTCGGATCAGGCGAAAAAAGAACGTATGAAAAGAAAAAAGGAAATGGACCGGATATCAAAAATGATGGGGCAGACTGTGGAAGACGAGAACGTTGAGTTGGCTTTACAGGATACCGTGCTCAGTGATATCCTTTCCAATTCCGAATTGGATTCAGAGGACATAAATATTACACCGGAGGGAATATATATCGAAGGGCCCCAAGGGAGAGAATATCTTGTTTCTTTTGCGGGAGAAAGGCCTTTTCGTCCAACCGGAGAGGAAATATCTGTTGAAACTATCGGGCTCAGGGTTACCGGCTGGAGCAAGAGGCTGTTACAGAAAGTCATGGCATGGACACAGTCAAACGCGTCAATGTATGAATACAGGTATAAAAATTCCCGTATCATAAAATGGTTGACGGGTCTGGATTTCATTGAACGGCATTCTAAAGTCAAGGGAGTAATAAACAAGCTTTTTGTGTCGATCCCGGCGCAGTTATTGAGTTTTAACTTTATCTCTTTAGTTTTACAAGCTATGTTTTTCAATATTCCTGAAACCGTTAACAGGAAATTCGTTTCTTCGATCGATGATAATTTGCGAGGCTTGTTTGAGAAACTTAAAAAAGAACGGCCCGATCGGAATAAACTGGATAAGAGGTACGCGTTGCCTGCCGCTCCCGGGGTTTTGTCTAAAATTATCACGGATCTGCTCGGTCCCGAAGCGGACATGAGCGAGGAAGACAAGGATTTAAGGGGTCAGATATTCAAAATTGCCGATGAAATAGGAAGAGAAACGAATGATGCCCGGAAAGCAAAAAAATATTTTGAGCTGGCTAATTTACTGAGTGATAGAGCGAAAAAATCCGGTAAAGAAGAAAGCCTGAGTAAAGGGGATAAATTAAACGCTGCCGCTTATAAACTTTATTATATGGCGCTTAATCTGGACGAAGGCGATCCCTTATATCAGGCGAGTTTTGCTTTGTCTTTATACGCACAGGGGAAAAGGAATAGCGCTTTGGAGTACATTAAAAAGGCACTTAAACACCGATTCAGAGCTGGAAAGGTGGACAATGAGCAAAGGGATGATTTACTTATTGCCCGGGCGGAAATACTCAATGATAAGAAGGAATTCAGCGCGGCGGCTGATAGCTTGAGAAAGCTGAGGACCAAACACGGGATTGAAAGAGCCGGTCTATTGGAAAAAGAGATAAACAAGGGGTTGAAAGAGGCGGAGACCGAAAAAAGAAAGAAAGGTAAAAAGCCGGAGATCAAAGAACGCGCGGTTTCCCCTTTTTCTAAACTGAAAAAAGCTTTTGAAGGGAAAAATCTGTTCGGTACCGTGTTTAAACTATCCGCTAATCTGGGGCTTTTTTACGGTACGAAGTTCATGCTTACCTCTTTTCTCCTGCCGATTATAGGGGCTACCGCTTCAACTGTCGTTTTACCGTTCGCGGGTGTGGTAGTTCTCAGTACGGTTCCTGTTATTGGGCCTCTTCTTGGTTCCATGAGCCTGGGGATGATCATTATTATGGCTTTAACCCAGGCCCTGGTCACTTTTGTTTTCAAAAAAGCTGTGGTCCGGGATATTTATGAAGGCTGGATAAAAGGACGCAAAGAATATTCTTACGCGGTATCAAGGAAAAAAGATCTTGCCGCGAAACAAAAATATGCCGAGAAAAACCCGCGGGATCTAAACGGACATATGAGGGTTATTGATCATTACATCGCCGGGGGGAATACGGAAAGCGCCGTTAAGTATATAGGGCGTACAGCGGATCTGTTTTCCCGGCATGGAGTGGAATTATGGAAAGCTAAATATACGTCAGCCGAAGAGCTGGCATCATTCGCTTTATTAATTCTCGGCCTTGATGTGAATAATGAGATGAAACAGGAGATACGGGCTCTGGTAAGGAATAAAATAATCAAGGAATTAAATGCCCTGGCTCCGAGTACATATCTTCCGGATGTTGTTAACGCTCAATTAGCTCTTGCTGACGGAGAGGTGGAAAAGGCTTCTGCTTATCTGGAAGGGATAAAAGTAAATGAGCTGGATCTGAGAGATGAGAAACAAAGAGAGGTCTTGTTCTTGAAACTGGAAACGGGAAAAGACCGGTTGAAAAGTGAAGCGGATAAAACCGAAAAAGATAAAGAAAAAATAACCGTTATCAGGGACCAGATAAGGAATATGATCATTGAGGCGAAGATCAATATAGATGATTTCCAGGAGGAAGAGGCCGAAGATCTGCTTTCTTATGAGATCCGGATAGCGGAGATCCTGGATTCGTATACTCAGGCGGACCTTCGTCGGATGGAAGGCGAATTAACGGCTTTAGAGGAAAAGGAAGAGGAAATGCCTCTGCAGGAGGGTGAAAAAGAATTAAAGGAAAAGCCGGAAAAGATAAAGATATTGAGTCTCAAAAAGGAAGAGCTCAAAAAGGGAAGGATAGAAAAATACAATTCTCTGATAATGCTTGCTGACAGCAGAATAGGGCTTGCCGAATATTATGAGAACCGTGGAAAAATTAAAGAAGCTCAAAAGGCGTTTGAATCTGCGAATAAAATCTTTAACGCTGAGATCATCGCGATGACAGGGCTTCAGCAGGATAAAAAATTCGCTGAATACGGGGGTAGCCCTGATCAGATACTGGGTAAAAGCACCTGGCTGATGGACCGTCTGGAAAAAGTGATGAAAAAACAGGATAAGATAGACAGCGACTGGTATATTTACCGGGCCCGTGGGGATTTGCAGCTTGCACGGTTTTATATCTCTTCCGGTGATACCGTAAGAGCGGATAAGCATTTACAGGAGGCATTTAAGCATCTGGAAGAAGCACAGAGGCGGGATCCGGATAATCCTAAATTGAATTTAACTTTCGATTTGGTCAGTTTCGAACAGGCGAGGGTAAGGATTATCGAAGGCTGGTATAAGAGGGATCCCGTTATTATTTTCAGTGAACGAGCTGAATTGAAAACGGAAAAAGAAAAACTGGATAACCGCCTGAAAGAAAATGAAAAAGAGATCCAAACTTTAGAGGAAGCGATAAAAGGTTTTTATAATCAAGATGAGAGATCGAAAAGGCTTTCCGGAAAAATTAAGGACGCTGAAAAAACAGGTAATTCTTTTCTTGTAAATAAATACCGGACTGATCTAGCTGAGCATGAGGAGGCTTTCGGTATAGGCCGTAAAAGAAAAGACCTGAGCTCTCTGGCCGCGCAAAATGAAAAATTGCGTCTGGAAGGAGA
>CAYMTI010000002.1:15426-19412 GCA_964393315.1 uncultured Planctomycetia bacterium | reverse complement strand
GAATATTATCCTCATATTCCTGATCAGGCTGTATTTGAAGCGGGATCTCGTTACCCGAGGCGAATACTAACTGGTTCCATAAAAACACGCTACAGACCAATATCGAAAGGATTTTGAGCGTTTTCTGAGCGGAGTCCGACTTGTTTATGAATATCTGCATTTCTACCCCCTCTGCTGTACATATATTGATGTTATTTTAAGCAAAAATGATAAAAGTCAATTTTTCCAGCCACATTTATCTTAGCAAATTGTTTGTGTTTTGTCAATATTTTTTTTCATATATGAAAAAAAATAAATGTTTTATCTCCCTTTCTGTTTGCACAATAAAACCAAACAATGTGCTACTTTCGTTTTGGAAATTAGTTCTACCAGTTGTTCCGGGCAATTCTCGTCTTTGATCTATTTCACCTTGAGAATGACGCTCGGACACGTATTTTATCTGTATATAACTTTTATAATATTGAGGAGGGTATAAGGAGTATTGTCCCTATGCGGGGTTAAAAGGCTGTTGTGTCTATTATTTTTGCTTCCGGGGGAATACAGAAAAGTTCGTCGGGAAGTTCTACGCCTACTTTTATATTGCTGAAAATTATTTCAGTTGTACCAAAAGAGCTCATTATTACCATTTTTAAAGGCAGAGCTTTTATCTCACTGACATATGCCGTCACCTCGGATCCGGAAGCTTCATCCGTATATTCATATACATCGCATTCCTCTCCGTCTATTAGCTCCGACCCGGTACGGCGAGCGCCAAGACGCTCTATATTATCCACATATTTTTCCGGATGTTTTATGTACTCTCCATTAAAAGCATTTTTGTTTATCTTAGTGGCGATATTCCTTGACGGCAAATATGTATACATACCTGTTTCATTAACTACATTAACTATCTTCCGGCCGGCCGGGTTCATCTCGACGCGTAAAGAATCGTCCTTGTACCATACTTTCATATTCATCTCGGGCCCGAAAGGGCTCTTTACGGACTGGTCATATGATAAAGTATACGCGTAAAGATCTTCTCCGCACAATAAGAAAGCAGATATAGACGCGAGGATCAAAAATACTATACGTAATTTACTTTTCATTTCGAAAACTCTCTTCCTTATAAGGACATGTTTCCCCATTTTTAGCGTATTGACAATCTTTTTTGCACGGTTCCATGGCTACGAGCACTTCTGAATCAGGTATGCTTTCTCTTATACCCTCATTCAAGGACTTTACTCCTTTATAGCCTTCTTCTACCGTTATATCGTCAGGCACCACCAGACAAAGTTCAATGAACCTTTTTCTGCCGCTGGTCCTCGTCCTGAGATCCTTGAACTCACAATATTTATCTATAAAGCGGCCCAGCTGTTTATATATCTCGAATTGGCTGGTCTCTTCCACCGAAGAATCAAGCAGCTTATAAAAAGACGATTTGGCAAGCTTTATAGAAGGTATTATTATCAAAAGGCTCACAAGAAGTGCCGCCGCCGGGTCAAGAAAACGAGCCAGTTGATGATATTTGGACCCGTCAAGAAAAAGCACAATAACAAAAGCAATACAAATAATGGACGATATCAGCCCTTCAAGACGGTAATGCAGCGCCTCGGCCTTGATAGCCGGGGATCTGCTCTTCTCACCCATTTTGAATATATAATAAGCCCCGCTGAAATTAATAGAAGCGTTGACAGCTGAAGAAATAGCTCCGAAGAGAGGTAAATGAACATTCTTCGGATTTAAAAGATGGGTCACAGCCTGAAAACTCATTGCCAGAGCTATCCCTACAAGGACTATAGCCTCTATCGCCTCGCAAACATGCTCTACTTTACCGTATCCGTAATTGTGAAAAAGATCGGCCGGCCTGTTAGACATCTTCACGGAATAATAGAGTATAACAGAAACGCTCAAACCCACAACACTTATCCCCAGATCCACCGCTATGGCAAGCGAGTTGACCATTATAAGAGCAACGGATTTTATCAAAACAAGCACCACATTGCAGAAAAGACTAACCATTGTGGCCCTGTACATGTACTTCTGAAGATCCTTAAAAGACATTAAACCCTTCCACTATGATTGAACAAAGGTAATATCCCCACGGTGTCAAGCACATCCTTAACCTTAACGGATATCTCTCCCAGGGTTATCTGTTTGTTGTTCTTTTTTCCCTTTTTATGTGCTATTATCAAAACCCTTATGCCCGCGCTGGACAGATATCTCACATTCCCCATATCTATACATATGTTCTGTATTTCATTGTTTAAGACCGTTTCTTCGAATCTTTTTTCGATCTCATCACTGGTATTTTCGTCAAAATTGCCGTTAATGAATATAGTAAGATCCTGTCCGGATGTTTTTTCGGTAATATTAACCATATTAACCTGCCTTTGCTACAAATTTATGTTCACCTTTAAAAAAGGTCTGTTTTATTTTTTCGGCTATGTTCATAGAACGCCGGTTAATGACATTGCCTCCTTCTATTCTTATGATCTTCGCGTTGACTATAGCGTCAGCTATCTTTTTCCGCGCGCTCCTGACTATGCGGGAAAAAGACTGCTGGCTAATACCCATCAACTTAGCGGAATCCTTTTGTCCCAGCATAAGATGATCATGAAGACGTATTGCTTCATATTCCTCAAGCGCAAGTGTCACTTCATCAAGGCTTCCCGGCCTGTTATTAGGGCTGAACGCCTCTATGGACGGATGCTGCTGAATTATCTTCTTCTTTTTTGGTCTGCCTTTAAGTTTCATTGTCTATTTGATCTTTGTGAGTATATACCCAAAATAAAAACAAGGATAATCTTAAATCCTATGTTTTTAAAAGTCAAGATATTTATTTTATACGCGACCGGAATTCGGTCCATGGAAATTTCTTGCCGGGGCATTCAGTGGCAGCGCCGGGAACCTGCCCATGCCCCAGTATTCGACTTGAAGGTATCCCATAATAGTTTTTAAGGGTATTTACAAGATATACCAGTGAATCCATTTGTCTTTTGGATACACGGTCTTTGGAAAAATTTCCCACAAGACAGATACCTATGCCTTTTTCGTTCATTTTGGAAGCCTTGCAATGCGCTCCGTTCATCTGCTTCAACCATCTGGGCGAAGTTTCTATCTGTCCGTCGGCTTTGCTGTTAGTGCCGTTATCTATCACAAAATGGTACCCTATTCCCTTCCATCCCCTTTTAAGATGGGCAACATTGAATTCTTCCGAACTGCCCTGTTCGGTAGCGCTATGATGAACGATAATATATTTCCATTTATTGCTGGGATATAAAGTTATTACATGTTTTCTGGGAGCGGCCTTCGGAATATATAACCTGGTCCCTATCTCAATATCCGTCACATCGTTGATATTGTTCGCTTTTCGGATTTCGTTTATATCGACATCATACATTTTAGCTATTCGCCAAAGTGTCTCTCCTGGACCGACGGAATGATATAGATCATGCCTCATATATTCAGGTGTGGGACACGTGTGGTAGACCACATCTTCTCCCATAGTTCCTGCAGGGTGTCTTGTCGTGGAACAGGAAGTCAAAAGAAAAGCACATGCCAATACCTGCAAACATCTTATAATGTCCGTTTTTTTCATACAAAATCCTTTTGATGATATTTATAATAATTATATTGATTTGGAAGGAAAAAACAAATTTTTTTATTTTTTTGCCTTTAAATATAATCTTGTAATATCGGGATCCGTTTCATAATCTTATACTTAACTCTATAAAGACCCCTATCAATGTAAACTATTTTATCGAAAGCTGCTTTAATAGATCGACGTTACTATGTAATCTTAGTATTACCTTTTTACTGTTATACAAATATGGTACCTTCTCGCTGTCCACGTTTATATAAAATTAACCCGAATAAGAATAAATCGAAAACTGATACCGCTAAATTTTTCGCGTTACAGCGACCTGAGCACCTGTTTCATGGAATCGTAATACTCTTTTATGCTTTCCCATCTTATAGGCGTTATTTTCATAATAATATCACCTATA
>CAYMTI010000002.1:0-15416 GCA_964393315.1 uncultured Planctomycetia bacterium | reverse complement strand
TAACTTTTCCATCACGTTTTCCAAGCCTTCAGGTGTTTTATCCGAAAGTACATCCGGGGACAGTATCCCTGAATCGACAAAAGCGCCAAGCATCCTTAACCTGTTCTCAAAAAGCCTTTCGGCAGAAAAATTCATATTTACCCTTAACCGGTTATCGTTAAGGATCGCCGACCCTATCGATATTACGCGCACGTCATCCATCATGAGATCGCTTACGTTTTCAACCCCCTCGGGTAAAGTATCGCTGCCTATCAGTATCCCTTTTCTTATCTGCTCGGAAGTCTCCGGGGTATATTTCTCCTCTTTTAAGAAATTACTTATCAAAGTATCAGTTCTATCCTTATCAAAGGTGCTTATGTATATTTTAGGCAATTTATCCTTATTCTCCCGCCTCATTGCTATATCTAAAGCTTTCCTGAGCTGCGCCTGGAACGGATTGGACTCATTATAATGAAATACCAGCGTCCCTACACCCATTTTACGAAACCTCCTGGATGTTTCCCGGGAAAGTTCTTCCTGAGCCTGAACTGACTCTATGCTGCCATACGGAAGAAGATAAATATTAAGCGTTCCTAACCGAAGATCATCCGTAAGGACCCTGATATTTTGTGTTAAGGCTATATTGCCCGCCGGATCGATAAAATCCTGAGCGCCCTCAAGACACTCTCTTCCTTTAAGGCCATTATCGGCATTATATCTTATCAAGGCCATTTCACTGTCAGACAGATAACTCCCGCTAATATTACTTGTTAATTGCTGAACCCTTGTAGCACTAATAGCGCCTTTTTCTGCCATACGGGACAGTTCACTTTCAAGCATATCTATAAGTTCAGAAGCACTTATCTCCGCCGGTATCTTCCCCTCGGAGCTTAATTCATTAAACGCCGCTCTTACATCTTTTCCCGTTCCCCGCATCAAAGTATGTCTGGTAAGGCCCTCATATCTTTCCCCTTTAGGAATAGGCATATGCCCTTCCCCGAACTCATGCAGCAAAGCTAACGGGTTATTGAAAAGACTCTCATTCAGATAAAGTCTTTTCCCGTAAAAAAGGCCTTTGATCTCAGCCCCTTCCGAACCCTCGTCAAGAAGCACTATTTTCTCAATGCTTTCAACATCAAGCAATGAAAGCAGACGGGAAATGTTTTCTTCCATATGAAGCGGAACGCCTTTCCTGTTTTCAAGAAGATTGCGGATATCACGCAGTGCCTCATCTTTATTAACGGCTTTTACTCGGCCGTTCGTTTTAGCGAGCGGAATTGCAGCTATAATGTCCTCTCCCGCGTAAATAGTGATACTGTCCTCATCCTCCTCAATCCTGCTGCACCCCTTTACCGGTATGCCATCCTTATCCAGCGGTTTACCTATAAACCCCGGCATACCGCGTTTTAATATCTCATCCGGTAGTAAATCTTCGTACCCGTCAAAAGTCTCAAATGCCTCGGGATCGAAGAAAAAAACATCCGGTGTTCCGTTAACGATATCATTCGGTTCCGTTACCGGTTCTTCTTTAAAAAGCATCATCAATATCTTACCGTCCGTTACCCGGACTCTTCGGGATATTCTCTCCATAGAAGTAAGATCAAAAAGGTCTATATCTACGCCTGTGATTTTTCCCGCCTCGAAAACTATATTTACATCGGTGTAATAGATGTCGTTTATATCCGGTATCCCCAGCAAACGAGAGATAACGGGTGTACCGTCCGGATCTTTATTTTTCACAAGAGTCCAGAACCCTTCTTCAACCATACGCTGAACCTCGACCTGTACCGGGGTATCTCCAAAAGTCTCCACCGCTCTAGCCGTCATCCCGAAAGCAAGCGCTTCATCCTCAAGAGGTGATATCGTAGGCTGATTTATACTATTATTAAGATGCACCGCTTCATGCGCGATCTTAACAGCCAGCTCCTGCACAATATCTTTACCCTCCGCCTGAAGTGCCAAAAGCTCATCTAATCCCACAAGGACAACATCCGGACCTTCTATCGCCATGGCAAACCCGGGGATATTCAGCCCCTCGAGAAATAAAACCGGATATCTTTCAGCTTCCGGATAAATAACATTTTTACTCACCAGCAGATCGTAGGCTTTCCTTGAAAGTTCCTGATATTTTGGGGAATTTGATATGTCCACTGAGTACTCTACATTAACCGGTTCCGTAAAATAATTCTCGCCCATAAGATCCTTAAGCCCGGATGTCAGTCTATACCTGGTATCTTTGGATATTTCGAGACTACGAACCGATTCAGTTAAACCTTTGTTTAGCATTCTCTCCACATTATCTATAAGCTCTCCTGTCATTTCATAAATCTCAGAATGTTCCAACAGATCCCTTAAAGCGTCAGTCTGTGCTCTTTTAACCCTGATATCATCAGCAGGAAGATCAGTTTTCACATCCACTCCTATTGAAGTTTTTCCGTTCACGTTCTCTTTATAAACATAAACCATGATCCCTTCTCGTGATATGACCAGAATATTCTGCCGATCGCTTTCTCTACGAGAATCCGTTGCCTGTTTCATCTCCGGCAGAACCGTTTCAGAAAAAATAGACGGATCTATACTGGTTTCGGCGACATTCATTGTGCCGGCGAGAACCGCCGCGAAAGATACCGCGGATAACATCATAGTACGTATATCCAGAAAAAGCTTCAGCGGAGACAGTATGGCTAATATGTTTTTTATCACTCCTATGACCGGACGATATCGAATATTTCCGGACGGCTCAACCGGAGCATCATTATCACTGAGTTGTTCCTGGATCTTATTGGTTAGGACTATTTCTTCAAATAAAAATTTAAGTTTATCCTTCTCTACTTCCAAAAAGTTGGGATAACCTTCATCATTAAGAGGCATACTTTTATCAATATCAACAGGCCAGGTATTCCGCTCTACGAAATGCCCCTTATTCACGTCTTTATTTCTGGTAAAACCCAGTTCCGGGGACAAGTAACTGAAAAACATTTTTGCGTCCACTTTATCCCGGGCTTCGGCCTCATTCAAACCGAGTTGTTCTAAATATAATCTTGACGCAGCCTCGGAAAACATCACTAAAGTCCCGACCTGAGAAGAATCAATAACACGTATACCGTTATTGATCATATCTTCCGGGCTTACCCGCAAAGTTCCCAGGTACGTCATAAACTTATCGATAGCGGACTTGAATCCCAATATCTCTTTATAAGAAAGACCGTAAAGTTTTTTATCCTTTCCCAGGGAATCAACATCAAGATTGTAAATATCTTTTAAGAAGCGGTAAAAGTTTTCTTTAAAAGCATTGAATTGCCCGGACGGTACCTCATCCTTCTCCCCTAAACCCATTGCTGTCTTTACCTCTTTAAAAAGAATGTTCACTTGAAACGCCATAGATATGGCCTTATTCGAAAACAGCTCCAGCATAAATTTGGAGAAATAAAAAAGCTCCGGGGAACCTCCGTATAACCGTTCCGTTTCATACAGGAAAAACGCGTCTCTGAACAAATACAGGTTATGTTTTCCGTCGTCAGGCAGACTTTTATAAAAATCCGTCAGGTATTCGGTCTTTTTCGGCGCTCTGGATACTATTCTTCCGATATCCATATAACCTAATCCAAGCCTCATACCGATAATTATTAGATCCGTATCATCCAGGCCTTTATTTGAATAAGCTTCGATCGTATCTGCCCATATCTCAAAATTCCGGAGATCGCCCGTTAATGAAAAATCCAGGGTTTCCCGTAATTTATCGGTTATCAAACGCAAGTAATCCTCATCCTGTATCTTTCTTATTAATTCGGAAGCTGTTATATCAATATTCGCTTTAGAGGAAGCTCCGAATATAACGGGTGTACTGTCTTCCTTATCTTCCCTTAACGTGACTTTGAAACCGTGTTCGACCATCTCTCGTATCAATATCTCCCCCCGCAATATTATGCCGGCGTCTTCCCCGTTCACGGCTGAGTTTATTTCCGGATTGAGTTTATTCGCCACCATCAAAGAGGATGCCCGGGCAAGGACCGCGCGCATCATATCCGCGGCTTCGGAAGATGTTCCCGCCAGCAGCTCGAAATACGGGCTTTCATAATTCTCCTCGGCACGGAACCTGGGCATTAGAGAGATATAGGATATGCCATTCTTTTTTAACAGCTCACAAAGATTTTCGGTATGGAACCCTCCGGTAAGGATAAAGCTTGTCCGGGGCTGTCCCTGAGCGGCATCTCCGGAAAACCTCATATTCTTAAGAAATAGCCGGTCCCTTTCAAAAGAATATTGGAAAAATTTAAGAATAGCTTCCCTGTACCCGTCAAGTTTAGTGATATTTAATTCCGCCCTTTCAGGAGAAACAGTTTGGTGCTTGTTTATGAAATCCAGAAAAACAAGGCAGGTAAAATGGTCTTTATCTTTAATATAATATTCATAGTCCTCAAGGGTCAGGGAAAAAGAAAATATATTTTTCAATATCGCGAGATTTCTGGACAGTCTGTCCAGCGTCCTTTGTGTCTCATTTTCGAAGAGAACGTCTTTTATCCTTTTTTCCAGATCATCCAATTCATCCATCACCTTAGCCCTGTCAACTTTTGAATAAAGCATAAGGTATTCGCAATAATCAAAGAAATCCTTATATTCTTGCCTGTCGCATCTGGTCTCTTCGGCTTTTTCCATTAAAAAAGCGTAGAAATCGTTCTTACTTATTTTCCGTATCTTATAGTCCACGACCGCAGACATCAATCCGCGCAGCTCATTTTTGGAAAGATAGGCCTTAAGCTGCTCTACCAGAAGATCCCTTTCGGTGTTGGCTTTATGAAAATCTATAGTATCTTCTATCTTTACTGATCCATACAGCCATTCGATATTCTCCAACCCCTTGAGATCCACATCTAAAGATGAGGCCTCTCCGAAAAGAAACATCAAATAATCCTTAAAATCCCCCAGGCCGGCTTTATATTCCCCGTACCTGCGGTCTAACTCCATAAGGTCGCGGTTAAAGAACTTCTTTTTGAGATCCCCGAATCTCCTATCAAGTTCTTTCAACATCACTTGCGCTTCCGTTTTATATCTTAGGGAACTTCTGTATACATCAAGATTTTTAAGATACAGCTCTTTATCTTCAATCCCCCACAATTCAAGTTTATCCGGATTATTGATCGCATAAAATTCTGCGGCATTGATCTCTCCTTTTTTAAGAAAATACTCAGAGACTTCTTCCCGTATATCATCTCCGGTTATTTCGGTGAACGGGGAAAGGTCATACTTTCCGCTACCGCCTTCAACGTTCAAAACACCGACACCGTACTCTTCCACTATGAAACTTATAATGTCGTTTATTTTTTGCTGAGCGTAATAATTACAATGGGCATCCTGTATATGGATCACCATCTTCCCGGATGAACCTTGAAACCTATCCTTTATCTCCCCAAGATGTTCCGGTATCATGAAAGTGGCGCAATTGATATCGTTATGAATACCCGTTTCATATTCAGCGTTATCAAATAAGGCCTTTTCATTCACCAGTTCTATCGCGGAAGAAAATACAGAACGTAACAGGAACGATATAACTGTGAGGACTGAGATAATTAATTTAACTTTAATTTTCATAATTAAACCTATTCACATTCTTCTTACTATTTATAAATTTACACCAAAGGCGTAAGTTCTTCAATTTTTTTGTTCTAACTTTTTCATTACTTACGACCGATGAGAACGTTCGATAACTTTGCAGATCACCATACCCGTTTCAAATAGAAAATACATGGGAAGCGCGATTATAAGCATATTGAAAATATCCTGGGTAGGAGTAATAACAGCGGAAACTATGAGTATCGCCAGAATAACGTATTGCCTTTTTCTGGAAAGGGTCTTTGTGGACACTATGCCGACTTCGGTAAGTATAGCTAAAAATACAGGTAATTCGAATATTATACCGCCTATTAAAAGCAGGGATGCGAAAAATGATGTATATTTCCCAAGCGTGATATTGCTGGTGGCTATTTTTTCACCGAAGCCCATCAGAAAATCTATAGCCGCCGGGATCGCTACAAAATATGAAAAAGCCGTACCCGCGAAGAACAGGAAAAAACCGCACATCATCCATAAAAATACACGCCGGCTGTTCCTCTTATTTATCGCGGGCGCAAGGAACCTCCATAACTGATATAAGATCAAAGGGAATGAAATGATAAAAGCTGTTAATATGGATATTTTTACGGCGGATGAAAATGCTTCGGTAGGGCTGATAAATATAAGATCATCTACCCTGTCAAGAATGGGCCGGCGGATGATCCGCATCAAGTATTCTATATTCAGAAAGCTTAAAACCGCTAACGCGAATATGACCGAAATGCATATAAGTATTCTCCTGCGGATCTCCTCAAGATGGGAAATAAAATCCAGCCGATACTGATCGGAATAGGGTGAATCAACCATTATTTTTTTTCTTCTTCTTTATCACCGGAAGATATTTCCTGCGTGCCTTTTTTGAACTCACTGAGAGCTTTCCCCATTGCCCTGCCTATCTCCGGAAGTTTCGCGGCTCCGAATATAAGCAGCGCTATTACCAATATCAACAATATTTCCGGTAAACCTAATCCAAACATCCTTAACCCCCTAAGGTTACATACCTTTGATTTGTACTTCAAGTTGCCTGTAATAATCCGCCATAGTACGGTAATAATCGACCGCCCCTACAGTCATCCAGAACGTTAAAGCGCATACAAGCACTGAGATCAATATCTTTACGGACAAACGAGTCCTGGGTCGGAACCAGACTAGAATAAGCCCCAGCGGCCCCGCGATCAAAAACGACATCAGGATAGAAGGCCAGTTGAAATACCATTTTAACTGTTCTTTCTTTCCCGCTTCAAATTCCCGTATTAACGGGCTTTGTTTTTCTTCTTTTTCCATTTTATATTTTGAGAAAGCTCTGTGTACACGTGTGAGACCGGAGGGATATATGGTTCGCCATCTTCTATCGATTCAAAAATATCTTCCGTTCCATAAGAATCGTCCTCTAAATCCTCTATATTTTCAAAATCTTCGCCGTTAACGGAGCTTTCTTCCCTGATCCCCGCCATAATAACGGTGTAATTCTCTATTTCCTCTATGCCCAGTGTATCAGAAAGCACCTGGTATATCAGTTCATTATCCTTATGAGAATACACTTCCCCTTCGATAACGACTTTAGGACCCTTCTCCATGGATATGGTCAAAAGTTCAGTATCTATCCCTATATCCTCAAGCTCCTGCAATATCGCTTCATAAAGGGCCTTCTCTTTTTTATTTAGTTTAGCTCGTTTTTTCATGACAAACACCCTAATCTTTTTATCCGTTCGAAATACTTCATCAATAAAAAGTATACCATAAACCTTTTATTTTGCCAGTTCAGGCAATAAATTCCTAACACATCGGGATAAAACAGAAAAGATAGGGATCATTCACCGATCATTTTGATAAGTACGCGTTTTTTCCGTCTGCCGTCGAATTCACCGTAAAAAACCTGTTCCCATGGACCCAGATCCAGTTTTCCTCCGGTAATTGCTACTGTAACTTCACGCCCCATGATCTGGCGTTTTAAATGTCCGTCCGCGTTATCCTCGCCCCTGTTATGCCGGTATGAAGAGACCGGCTCATGCGGAGCGAGTTTTTCGAGCCAGTCATCAAAATCCCGGATAAGCCCGGCTTCATCGTCATTGATAAAAACGCTGGCGGTTATATGCATGGCGTTCACAAGGCATAACCCTTCTTTTATTCCGCTTTCTTTTACCTGGGCCTCGACCTGGGGGGTAATGTTTATATAGCCCCTTCTTTCCGGGGTATTAAACCATAATTCTTTTCTCAATGATCTCATATTATCTCCGTTTTTTCTGTTTTAAAAACCATCCGTATCCATGGTGTTTTCAATTATCCATGCCCTGAAATCGCCGGGACAATAAACAATTGGATAAGCTGCCATGCATGGGCATTCATAGCTATGAATCTCTTTTAATTTTTTTTCTATTTTCTCCAGTAATCTTTCCCTTGTTTTTAATATAAGAAGAACTTCCCGTTCGTCACAGCTTTTACCTTCCCAGGAATAAAAAGACCTTATATCTTTTATCATGTTACAACACGCCGCAAATTTGCCGTTCACCAATTCTTTAGAGATAAGTTCCCCTTCGGCGGTATCCGCGGCTGTTATATAAACCATACAAAGCTTTTCCATCTTACCTCCTCCCGTTTTTAAAGATCATGAAATAAAACATGGCTATACTGCCGGCCATTGCGACATTCAGCGATTCTACTTCATTTTGCATCGGGATATTAAAAAATCGGTCCGTATTTTCAAGAACCCGGGAGGAAATACCGCTGCCTTCATTCCCGAACGCGACAATAGTTCCGGAGACAGGTAAATTTATGTCAAATATTGAAATACTTTCGCCGTTTGAATTATCTGCGGATATCAGATTAAAACCATATTTCTTTATCCCTGAAATATCGTCCGGGGAAACCTCTATAACAGGAATGGATAATATCGTTCCGCTTGAAGCTCTTACAACTCTGGGATTATAAACATCGGCTGTTTCACCATACAAAAGTACCGCGGCGGCATCAAAGGCAGCAGCGGAGCGTATTAATGTCCCCACATTCCCCGGATCCTGAATATTATCAAAAAGAACGACCAGTTTATCCGTTAATTTATCAAGAATGGAAATATCCTGCCTGGGTTTTTCACAGACAGCAAGTATCCCCCGGGAATTCCTTAATAAGGATACCCTGTCAAAAAAAGTATCTTTCACGGAAAAAATAAAGGTTTCTTTCAACAACATTGACCGTATCTTCTCAGGATTTCTACCGATAAAGGAGTCTGAACACAGAACGCTGCAAACTTTACCTTTCCCCGCAAGAATGTCAAAAACTATCTTTTCCCCTTCGGCGATAAAGTTTTTTTCTTCGTCGCGGAAACGCTTACTACGCAAAAGTCCTTTTACCGTCTTTAAGTACGCTTTGCCGGCTTTTTCAATATTTTTCATCAGCGTTCGAATTCCCCGAGTTTTTCCCACCATTCATTGCTATCCCAGCTCTTAGCTCTATCCCAGAGAGTCTTAGCGCTTTGCGTCTTAAGATGAAGAGGCCCTTTTTTGAAAAATTTTTCCGCCTGGGAATACCCCTGGTCAACATATTCTTTACACTGAATAAGACATTCCAGTATATCCGCGTCCCTGGCTACAAGACTTTCTAGAGATTCCTGTGAAACAAGTTCCCGGCGGTTAGACATAAGCTCTTCACGTATCTTCCCGGGAAGATTTTCGATCTGTTCTTTATAGGCTTTATCCTCAGCCTCTTTTACCCGTAAATACCTGTGAGCCACTTTGTGAAGATCCGTTATCCTCGCTTCATGTATATCATTAAAAAGCGTCATCAATAGCACATTAGCGGCATTCGCTTTTTCCATACGCGCCAGCACATATCCTATTACAGCGCATCTGAAAGAGTGGTCCGCAACGCTTTCTTCCTGTGGAATACCAAGCATCCACCATCCACTTCTTTTGACGTTCTTTAATTTTCCGGCTTCCGCTATAAAATCAAGCAAATTATCATATTCCATTATTTTATCCTTTTCCTGCCATATTAAGTTTCCGCAAAAATTCAGACGCTATTATTGCCATGGAGACAGAGGCATTAAACGAAAGGCCCGCTCCTCTCATGGGAATATTAAAAGTAATATCAAGGTTTTTCATAACCCCCGGCCTTATCCCCCTACCTTCCGAACCGATAACCAAAGCTAGCGGATGTGCTATATCTAGATCATAAATACTCGGACCGTTTTTAATATCCGCACCCGCTGCCTTGATCCCTTTGTCCCGGGCTCTTTCTATAGATGTGGCTATATTGGTCACCATTGATATCTTAACATAGTTCTCTCCTCCGCTGGCCACACGCAGAACAGTTTCATTTATGACCGCCGAATTATATTCAGGGATAACCAGAGCATATCCCCCTAAACAGGCCAGCGTACGAATAATGGAACCCAGGTTCTGAGGATCTGTTATCCCGTCAAGAAAAACTATTATAACATCTCCATCAAAAGCTTCTTTTAAGAGCCGTCCGAAAGGATAATACGTGTAATCTGAGACTTCCGCGGCTACTCCCTGAGAATGAATATTTCCCGTCAAGTCCGACATTTGTTTCTTATCAATAGAAATGAACGATATATTTTTATCTTTCGCTTCCCTCACTATCAAGGACTGATCAGTACGTTTCTGAAGATAAAGTTTCTTTATCGTTCCAGGATTAGCCCGTATCCTCTCAATTACGGGATTTTTGCCATACAGCATCATCAAGGTCTATCTCCCGAATAATCCGGTTAATTCACTTTTTTCAATAATATGCCCTTCCATCCTGGATAGCAAATATCCTTTATCAGCCCCGGGAGGAAGATCCAGAAAGGTATTCAGCGCGTAAAGCGTAAATCTATATCTATGCGTAGACCCGGGAGGAGGATAAGGTCCGCCGTAACCTATAAAACGAAAACTGTTCCGTCCCTGTTTCATCCCGTTTGGTAAGACCCCTTTTGCCGGTATAGCTGGATACAGTGACCTTTCATTACCGGGAATATCATATACCAACCAATGGATCCATGTACCGGCCGGTGCGTCGGGATCACCGACTATAAGAACAAAAGTTTGAGTCCCTTCGGGAACATCTTGCCATTCTAAAGGAGGACTTATATTATACCCACCTCCGGTGTACTTTATGGGTATCCTGCCTCCGTCCTTGAAAGCCCGGGAACTAAGCTCCATAGCCTCGACCGAAAAGACTATTGCCGGAAACAATAGCAGAAAAACACAGGCCATACCCCTTGTATATCTCCGCATAATAACTCCACTTAATATATCCTGCCGATGATCATATGGATAATATCAACAAAACACCAAGGGCCAAAGACGCCATCCCGATAACCACTACTTTTCTTTTACGTAAATTCCGCAGTTTTTCTACAAACATATCAACGATCTTCTTTTTCAAGAAGAAAAAAGCTATCGAAGATAACACAGCCAGCGCCCCCAGAAAAAGAACGAACCACGCGATACGGCAATAAGAAGAAGCTATCATTAAGATAACCCCTATGATAACCTTTATCCCGGCAGCTATATATATCCTTTTCCCCTCAGAAAAATATGAAACAATCTTTTTCAGTATTCTCGGTCTCAGTATGAGCAAACACCCGTATACTATCATGAGAATTGAAAGTAATTTTACCAGAAATATCATTAGTCCTCCTTCTTGTATGTTTTAGTTCTCCTCAGTAGTGCGGAATTTGGAAACTTCTTTGCCCTGCCGCCCTTTACTCGTTATTGATCAACTTTTTATGTATATAACTATATCCTATATATCAATTTTCATCAAGAAACATGTTTATTATATCAACGACTTTTTCAGCATCCGTTTTGGGCCGGGAAGCCGGCGCCGGGTTACTGCCGGGTTGCGCCTGTCCGCTACTATCCTTCTGAATAGACTTTACAGCTTGAGATATTTTGTCTACCATCATATTCTGTATAGCCGTTTTCACATACGGCCCCGGATAAAACGCCGGATTTTCCATCGAACCCTTTATTTTAAAATCGAATATAGTTTCCCCATGAGCGGATGTCAGATATTTTAATATCTCATTGAACGCTCCTTCCCAATACCTGGAACTTGATGTGTCTTTTTTTACGATAAATTTCAGGTCCCGGAGCTTTACGGTATTAGACGACCCTATATTCCCATTATCGAAATTAATAACAAATTTTCCGCTTGCCCGCGCGTTAATAATATCGATGGGTAAATACTGATCATAGTACGGTTTGAAACGCGTAATGTCAATATTTTCCACTTTAAAGGTATTACTCATCGCCGGAGCAATATCATTAGGTTCCAATATGGAAACCCACTCCAAATTCTGATCCCGGTAACCGTTTACAATAGCATCCCCTCTTGTCTCTATGCTTATTAATTTTTTATAATCATCGTTAAAAATGAACCTTACCTTTCCGTTTATATCATCCAAGGAAAGCTGATAGACCGGCTCCGGGGTGAAATCTTTGAAGATAAAATTCCCCCCTGTTATTTTTATCGTATCAGTAAGCTCCAAAAAATCGAAAATATCAAATCCCGCCAAACCAGCGTATATTTTCTCTTTTACAAAATTATTCTGTACGACCTCATTTTTCGAAATGGCTTCTTCCGCGTAATCCCCTTTGACCGTAACTGGCTCCGGGATCGTATCCGATAAGGATTTAAAATTATTCTCATGCCCGGTAGCCTGCATAGACTCTATCACTTCCTGCAGATTGATCTTACCGTCGGATCGGCGTTCGACATACAATTCGGGAAATTCCGCGGTAATACCCGTAACAGTTATCCCGTCGGTTATTGACAAACCTTTATTCTCGTATTCGCAGATAAATCTTCTAATGTAACAAAGATATTTCTTTTCATATCCGGGGGGATTGAGCAGACGGAATCCCAGTATATCCAGATACCCTTTTTCTATGTTAAAATTTACCTCCTCAACGGTCATATTATCCGGAAGATTCTTTTTTATCAGAGATTCGGCTGAATACTGAAATATATCATCACGGAAAAAATAGACCGCTCCGGCAATACACAAGAGCAGAATAACTATTATCAGCATAAAGATAATAAATTTCTTCAATTTACCCCCCCTTTTGATATTATCGGAAGATCATTTCCATACACCCTCGATATTTTCACCACAAGCCCCGCATTTACCCGACAGATCGAATAGCGGCGATCTCTTCATATGAAATCCCGTCCGTTCTACCAGTGTTTTACCGCATCCGGGACATATTGTATCCGCAGCGGCACCGGTATTGCCGGGGTAAACATATCTAAGCCCGGCTTTCTTTCCTATTTCAACAGCTTTCAAAATACGTTCCCCGGGAGTGAGAACACCTTCCCTGTATTTATAATCTGGATGGAACCGGCTAATATGCCATGGGATAGCGATATCTATCCCGGCAATATAACCGGCTATGGATTCAAGTTCCTCGTCCGAATCATTCATTCCGGTTATAAGAAGGGTCGTAACTTCGATCCATATGCCTTTCTCCTTTAAATATTTTATGGATTCAAGCACCGGTTCCAGGTCCGCGCCGCAGATCTTATTATAAAAACCCTTGTTAAAAGCCTTAAGATCGACGTTCATTGCGTCTATGTATCCCTCCGCTTTATCTATAGCCTGCCTGGTCATAAAACCGTTCGTAACAAAAAGATTCCTGATATTATCCTTTTTTGCCATAGCGGCTATATCCATAGCGTATTCAAAAAAAACAGTCGGTTCGGTATATGTATACGCAATAGTTTTACAATCATTTATTCCTGCCTCTTTGACTATATCCTCCGGCGTTCTTTCCAGGGCGGTTGCCTGATAGTCTCGAGCGGATACCTGAGATATTGACCAGTTCTGGCAGAACGAACATCTGAAATTACAACCAATGGTAGCGATCGAATACGAACGGCTTCCGGGCAAAACATGATAAAAAGGTTTTTTTTCTATAGGATCCACATTGTTAGCTATAACATCCCCGTAAGCATGCGTGAATAATTCACCGTTAATATTCTGCCGCATACCGCATATACCGTAATGATCACGGGATATTCGGCAAAGATGTCCGCATAATAGACATCTTACTGAATGATCCGGAAGTTTTTCCCATAATATCGCTTTATTTATAGCCATAGAAATCTATTCGGATCCTCCGGAAAGCATTGTCATATCACGCTCCTCCCGAATATTGTTATCCAACTGTATCGTAGTATCAAGATTTTTCTTGAACCGCTTAATATGTGTATCTCCTTTACGGTATGCCTCGTTAGCCTTCTCAATATTTCTTCCTATATTCTCGAACATCTTATAAAAAAAAGTAAAATCCTTTTCTACTTTAAATAAAGATTCCTGGAGTTTTTTAGCTTCACCGATTATTTCAATATTTCTTATACCGAGCAGTATAACATGGAGGAACGCGTAAAATGTATTGGGGCTTACGGGTATTACTTTGTTTTTTGTAGCATACTCGTTGATCTGGCAGGGATCACCCAGATGATTTTTTTCGGCTATCGTTTCATAATATATTGATTCCGACGGAATGAAAAGCAGAGCAAATTCAGTAGTCCCTTTTTCCGGTTTTACATATTTATCTCTTATTGAATTTATCTGAACCTTAAGGGCCTTTTCATAATCGTTCCAGGAACGTTTTTTCACCTCCGTATCTGTAGCGGACAAATAACGCTGGTAATGATCCTTAGGGAACTTTGAATCTATAGGCACGACTACATCCCTGTATTTGACCACGGCATCCACTTTCTCGCCTCCCTCAATTGTATATTGTCTCTGCCAGATACCTTTGGGTAGGACCTTTTCAAGCATTTCTTCAAGAATAGTTTCTCCGTAATTACCTCTTAATTTAGGGGTTTGCAGAAGATATTCCAGGGATTGCCCCAGTTTTTGAGCTTTTTCCTGCTGCTGGACAAGATCTCCCACGGTGCGGCTCATGCTGTTAAGGTGTTTAAGCGTATCAATGGCGTTTTTGGATAGTACATCCTTCGACATCTCAACTTCTTTACGTGTAGAATCCATAGTCTCCCGTATGTCCTGGGAAAAATTTATGAACTTCTCATTGAGTACTTTTTCGATCTTATCCGTATGTCCCGCTGACATCTGCGTTTTCCATAAAAGCAGGAAAAGAAGTAAGAGCACCGCGAATAATAATAAAACGAGCAGTATTTCCATATTGACAATGATACTATTACTATATGAATATATCAAGATGAATTTATCCGGACCGGGATAGGCTACTTGCGGTATAGATCACCAGTATAGTTTCTTGAAACGCTCGGAATAGTGTTTTATCCACTCCTCCGAAGCTTCCCTTAGAGACATATCTCTGCCCAGCTGCAAAGATCTTATCACTCGGTATTCCTCTATTAAATAGATCTGTTCTATAAGTTTCACCTTGAAAGCATCTGAATAATCAAAAAAAGAAACGCCTATACTATATAACCCGATAGCAGTATCTTTTCTAGAATAAGATACTACAGCCTTTACCTTGAATATCTTATCATACAAAGGCATGCTTATTTTTATGAAAGTACCGGGTTTTACACGCTTCTTTGCGTGGAACATGAGTCCTCCCTGACTGATGTTTTGGGAGTGTATAATTGAGTGTGTCTGAGGGGGAACCAGCGGTTCCCCCTGTGAACTACCGAAATACCAAAAAGGCCAGCTATAATTCAAGCTGGCCTTTTTAATATAGTGGTAGCGGGGGACGGACTCGAACCGTCGACAACACGGGTATGAGCCGTGCGCTCTAACCAACTGAGCTAGCCCGCCACGCAAAACTTTTTTTATTCATCGCTTGGCTTAAGAGCGTTAATTGTGAAACGTGGTGAGCTAAAGGCGATTT
>CAYMTI010000001.1:0-21959 GCA_964393315.1 uncultured Planctomycetia bacterium | reverse complement strand
CAAACTCCTGTTGAGTTTTTAAAAAAGTGTCCACGAATTACGTAACACATACACCTGCGAGCACACCGGAATCATCAGCGGAAACAAGCAGATCTTTCTCCCCCCGAATTACAAGTGTACGCGCCCTTATGTCAGTAAGCCGGGATAAGGACGAATACTCTTCATATGCCTCAAGTTGCTCTTTGAAATCTTTTTTACTCTGTCTGAAAGGATAACCTTCCACATATTCAACGAATTTGTCGACTTTATCTTTATCTCTTAAAAATTCCGGAGTGAACAACCATTTAATGAACTCTCTTAAAAAAACACCATAAGAACCTGTTCCTTCCCAAACATTCAGCATACTCGAGAACAATTTTCTGTTCCGCTCCGGGGTAAAAGAAGAAGTGCTTTCAAGAACAAGCCCGCCGACCCTGGACGGATAGCATATCGCTATCTCCTGTGCGACATACCCTCCCATAGAATGCCCTGTAATATATGCTTCCTCAATATTAAGATACTCAAGAAGACTTACGGCATCTTCGGCCAGAAGCGGAATGTTTATCCCCCCCGTGGGAGCTTCCGTCCGTCCGCATCCCCTGTTATCGTAAACTATAACCCGGAATAACTTTTCAAGATCGTTAAGTATCGGCTGCCATGTCTGGCTGTCACTGGAAAGACCTCCTATCAGCATCAAAGGACAGCCTTCTCCATGAACTTCGTAATAACATTTTATACCGTTAATATCCGCAACAGCCATGATCGTCCTCGCTATTACAGTTCTTCACAAAAAGCAGCGGGAACACGATATCGCTTACGCAACACGGCACCCATACCGACAGAAAGAGAAACACAAAAACCCCGGCATAAATAGCCACCGTTATCCCTGAACCCAGTGCCATTATTACATGAAAAAGCGATGCCCACGTACTTAAAAGCACATGACCGGCATGAGGAAATTTTGTATGGGGCCAGAAATATCCTATAAGAACTCCCGTTACAGCCGAGAGGTTCACTGTCCAGAACTCCTCGATAAAACCTATATGCCATTGAAGATCAGGAAGCCTTAAAAACCATTCCCCGGTATAAGGTATTATCGAATCGCTTAAGGTAGCGATACCGATAGACCCGAAATACCCTACCAGTAAAACCGGCAAGAAACTGCATTTACTTTCCGGACCGCATTTGTAGCGTTTGAACATGGCCGACGTTACTATAGCGCTTAAAACTACATGAAGCGGATGGAAAAAATAAAACAAACGATGCGCTTTTTCGTAACTCATATTATGGAACAATATCATGAGAATAATACCCGTAAGCGCCCCGAAAGCCGTAAAGGGAATATGCCTCCTGAGTTCTTTAACTATCCTGTTCATTACACCTCACTTTCCGGATAACGTTTCCGTTCGGTCTCTGCCGGTCTACCTGTAACAATTAACAGTAAGCGTCCAGGCCCTAAACAACTATTAAAGTAATTATACTTTAAAGAAAAAGCGTATGCACCTTAAATATATAAAACCCGGGGGCCTTTATATCTTTTCCAGGGATATTCTTTTAAGATCCGTATCTACATCAAGCACTTTCACCCTGACTTTATCTCCTACGAATACTATTTCATTAGGATCGGTCACGAATTTATCACTCAAATTCGAAATATGTATCAATCCGTCCTGATGAACGCCTATATCTACAAAAGCTCCGAAATTAGTAACATTTGTGATTTTACCGAACAACTTCATATCTTTTTTCAAATGGCTTAATGATGTTATATCCGTACGAAATTCTATATTCTCAAAACCGCGCCTGGGATCAAGCCCCGGTTTCATCAGTTCCTTTTCTATATCCCTTAAGGTAGGAATGCCCACATCACGCGTAACATAATTATTGAACTTTATTTTACGCACCGAATCCTTGTTCCCTACCAGAGCGTCTAATTCAATAGAAATGTCCGCCGCTATCTTTTCCACTATATGATAACTTTCCGGATGTATCGAAGAGTTATCAAGACGGTTACTACTATTACGGATCCTAAGAAATCCAGCGCATTGTTCAAAAGCCTTATCTCCCAGCATTGATATCTTATGGAAATCTTCCCGGGACTTGAACGGACCGTTCTCTTGCCTGTATTTAACTATATTTTCCGCGAGAAAAGGCCCTATGCCTGAAACATAAGATAAAAGTTCTCTGCTAGCGGTATTCACCTCGACCCCTACATAGTTAACACACGATTCAACAACACCTTTCAGGGTTCGCTGGAGCTCGACCTGGCTTACGTCATGCTGATATTGCCCCACACCTATGGATTTAGGTTCTATCTTTACCAATTCGGACAAAGGGTCCTGAAGCCTTCGAGCGATACTTATGGCGCCCCTGACGGTAACATCAAGATCCGGAAATTCCCTGATCGCGGTCTCTGAAGCGGAATATACGCTGGCGCCTGCCTCGCTTACTATGACAAGTTTTACGTTCTCCAGTCTGTTTTTTTTTAGTACCGCGTTTATAAAAGAAGTAGTTTCCCTGGAAGCAGTACCATTACCAGCCGCTATAAGATCTATCTTATATTTATTGATAAGACCCGTAATACTCCCTGCGGCTTCGGATTTCATATTACGCGGTTCATGCGGAAAGATCGCCACGTATTCCTTAAATTGCCCGTAAGAATCGACAACGGCCAGTTTACAACCTGTCCGGAACCCCGGATCAACGCCCAATATGACTTTATGCCCGGCCGGCGGATCCAATAAAAGCGACCGGAGATTCTTTGAAAAAACATTAATAGCTTCGGCTTCAGCTTCTTTGATCCTGTCATGGAAAAGCTCCATTTCCATGGATATCCCTAGTGCCAGAGCGGCTTTTTTTACGGCGCCACGAAACGTACCGTTAAATACGTGCTGCGGATCTTTTATATATAATCCTAAAATAAACCTTTCAAGCCGCCCTTCTTCCACCTCGATCCGCCACGAAATAACTTTTTCTTTCGCCGCTCTGCGTATAGCCAGAAGCCTGTGTGACGCGGAATCCCTGACCGGCTCCCGGAACCCGTAATACATATCGTACTTTGATTTTTTCCCTTTCCATTCCTTCGTCGCTTCGGTGGATATAATACCCGTCCTGGAGAAAAATCCCCGAACCCATTCCCGCACCTTTATATTCTCTTTGATCTTTTCGGAAATGATCTCCGCGGCTCCAGCGAGCGCGTCTTCCGGGATATTGATCCCTTTCTTTTTATTGATGAATTCGTTTAACAGCTCATCCTGAGATATGTCCAGTGCCTTTTCTCCCTCTATAATCTCGGCAAGCGGCGCAAGGCCCGCCTCGCGGGCCCTGGATGCCCTGGTATGACGTTTCGGTTTAAAGGGGAGATAAATATCCTCAAGAACGTTCTTTTCCCTGCACGCTATTATCTTTTTTCTTAGCTCCTCATCCAGGCAACCCTGGGAATGGATGGTTTTAAGAACGGTAGTTTTCCGGGTCTCCAGTTCGACATAATAGTTGAGCTTCTCCTCTATAGCACGTATCTGGATCTCATCCAGACCTCCGGTCTTTTCTTTTCTGTAACGAGCGATAAAAGGGACCGTCGCCTTATCGATCAAAAGCTTGATAACTTCCGTCACAGCCCCCGCATCCAGGGAAAGATCAAAAGCAATATTCCCGGAGACAACATCCCTCTCAACTTTATAAATACCCTCTACTTCGATTAATTCTTCAAACATAAATACCGTTTTCTTTGAAATTTTATTATTTCTAATATTATACAGCTTTTACCAGAAATATAGAAGCCTAACGAAATATATCTATGCACCGTTTGAGTTATGCACTCTATCTCTGCCCCGGTTTCAAATAAAAAGAAAAAAGGGTGAAGACAGAAACTGACCGCTTCATCCCTCACCCCTTGTTTTTGTTTAAAAGGCTTGTTACTCAACTACTGCCGCGCCAGAAAATTCTTTTATATCCCCTTTTGATCCGGGACATTCTCCCGTCCAGCAATAAGTACATATTTTCTCTTTGCGCAGGCCGATAGCCTCTATCATATCTTTCAGCGTCTGGTATTTTAAACTGGTAACATCAATATCTTTTTCGATCCATTTGACCATTTTTTTGTACTTTTCAGTTCCTGGATCTATGTATTCCGATACATCCTCTATATCATGTCCTTCTATCGCGCGTATAGCTTTACGGGCAGCCAGTTCATCTATGCTCCTGGTAGAAAGACAGAACTTACATGGAAACATAAGCGGCGGGCAGGCAGGCCTGGCATGAACTTCTTTCGCCCCGCAATCCCACAGTTTTTTTACGGTAAAGTTCTTAAGCTGCGTACCTCTTACTATTGAGTCCTCACAAATGACTATCCTGTTGCCTTCTATTACATCTTTGACCGGAACAAGTTTCATAGTAGCCACAAGATCTCGTGTTTCCTGTGAAGGCGGGGTATAACTCCTCCCATAACCCGGGGTATATTTCACAAGCGGCCTTCTCAAAGGCTTGCCGGATTCCATAGCGTATCCTAAAGCATGCCCGATCCCGGAATCCGGTATCCCGGCCACAACATCAACCTCTATACCGCCACCCCTGCGGGCAAGCGCCCTACCGCATCTTTCTCTTACTATCTCCGTATTGATCCCTTCATAAGTAGAAGCAGGAAAGCCCGTATATATCCATAAGAACGCACAGATCTGATCCAAAGCTTTCCCTTTTTTAAGAGAATTGACGCCTTTTTCATTTATAAGTATTATCTCTCCCGGTTCAAGATCCCGAACCGTTTCAAACCTAATATTCGGAAAAGCACTGGTCTCGGAAGTAACAGCCAAAGTATCATCTTTTGTGCCTATTATCAGTGGAGTATATCCCCACCTGTCCCTAGCGGCGTATATCCCGTCCTTATGCAAAAGCAACATCGAGCTCGAGCCCTCAATAGAATCAAAAACATTTTCGATACCATCTACAATAGTATCTCCCTGGTTAATAAGTTTGGCCACCAGTTCCGTTACATTTATTTTACCTTCGCTCATTTCGCTGAAAGATATACCTTTTTCAAGAAGATCTTCCGCAATCTCTTCGGAATTCCCGATCAAACCGCTCGTTACCAGACAAAAAGGACCGAACCTGGAATTAAGGAACATGGGCTGTTCATTGCTGTCGCTTATTACTCCTATCCCTTTATTTCCTTTCATTTTCCCGGCATCTTCAAAAAATTTTGATTTGAATTGACTTTGACTTATGGAATGTATCTGCCTGTAGAAATCATCTCCCAGCACGGCAATCCCCCCGAATTCGGTACCCATATGTGAATGATAATCTGTCCCGTATAAAAGAATATCCGAACAGTTCTTGTCTGAAAACACACCAAAAACACCACTCATTATCATCTCCCTGTTTAAATTTATCGCTCGAAAAGAAGAAAAACACTGTATGCCAGGAAAGCTCAGCGTATCTATCTTAATCAGTTACCGCTCATATTACAAGCATTTTTTGTATATTTTCGTACGGATACTCTGATATAATAAGATAAGCGTTCCCGATAACCACGCTGATATTCAATTTTTTGTTATATTTTTTTGAAAGGTGTTATCATAAAATAAACAGTACACACATCAACGTCCACGCCGTAAGAAAAACTTCATAGAACGTCACGCTTCATGTCAACGCTTTTTACCCCTTCGCTCTATGATCAGTCAGGTTATTTTTTCGTTTTTCCTTTTATTCCACCCAGGTATCGTTATATAATACCATTTACGTTTTTTCGGAGGGATTCCATGAAAATAGTTATTGTAGGCGCGGGAACGGTGGGATACAGTCTTGCCCGTTATTTTTCAGCGTTAAACCATAACATTACGATAATAGAGAGGGATAAAGAGCTTTGTGAAGAGATCAACAACAAGCTTGATGTCTTCGTCATTGAGGGAATAGGCTCAAGCCCGGAAATACTTGACCAGGCGGGTATAAATTCCGCCGATCTTGTAATTGCCGTGACTCCCAGCGATGAAACCAATCTGCTGATATGTAATTTTGCCATGCAAAATAACGTTAAAAAGCGCATAGCCCGTGTAAAATCCTCGCTGTATACATATCCCACCCCTACCGTGAGCATAGAAAAGCTGGGGGTCACTAACCTTATTGAACCAGAACGCGAAGTTATGAAGCGGGTACTTCAATATGTAGAACTCCCGGATGTACTTGAAACTGCTAATTTCCAATCGAACAATATATACCTCAGAGGGTACCGTATATCCGAAGATATGCCCATCGCTAACAAAACACTTATGGAAATAGACGAAATGAGCGGACCAAACCAGATACTTTTTCTGGTTATAGTTCGTTCCGGGAAAAGCCTTCCTCCTCGGGGACATCAAAAACTAAAGCCCGGCGATAAAGTAGTAGCGATAATGCCAAAAAAATCGTTCAAGGCTTTCTGTTCTTTGATCAACCACAAAAATTCCAAAATAAAAAAAATAGTGGTTTCTGGAGACACTTTGACCGCTATACACTTAGCCGAAGCTTTAAAACCAATGTGCGAACAGGTAATATTAGCCGACCCCGACTTAGAACACGGGAGAAAAGCGGCCTCTTTATTGGAAGGAGTGAATGTATTTCATATCGATTCCACACAAAGTGATATGCTCGAAGAGATAAATATCGAACATGTCGATTGTTTCATCGGCGCAGGACAATATGCCGAAGATAATATAATGTCGTGTCTGCTGGCCAAAGTCGAAGGAGCAAAAACGGTTATCGCGCTAAGAAATGATACCCGGTACGACAAACTTTTCATATCACTCGGTATGGATCATATTATATATCCGCAGGAAATAACCTTGAACGCCATTATAGAGAAGATACAAATGGTATCAATAGGTACTCATTTGAAACTTAAATCCGTGGATATTGAGATATTACGTATAGAAATAAAGAAAAACAGCCCGGTCACGGGTAAGCCCCTCAAGCAGCTTAGAAGACTTTTGAAAAGAACTATTACGATCGGCTGTATAATAAAAGGAGATTCAGTCATCATCCCACGGGGGGACACTATTATCAATGAGAGCGACGAGGTCCTGGTATTAAGCGACAAAAGCAATATCGACCTTGTTAATAAGATCTTTAAACCCGAAAAAGGCATAAAACCCCAAATGTTATGAGCAGCTTATGAATAAAAGTTTCATCATATTTTCAATAGGCAAGCTTGTCGAAGTACTCGCTCTTATCCTTCTTATCCCCGCCGCTATAGCTTTCTTCGAAATACCGTCAGGAATATTATCCGAAAAACTTTTAGATCCCCGTATATTCGGTTTTCTTATAGCTATAGTCTCTTCCTTTATCTGCGGTAACATGCTTAAATTTATAGGAAAAAACGAGATAACCGGAACGGGTATAAAGGAAGGGTTCGCGATCGTAACTTTTGGATGGATAATACTTACCATATTCGGGGCAATCCCTCTATTTGTTTACTTCATCTCCGGAGCGGAGCCAATAACAGCGAAAAAACTTATACTCGCCTGTACAGATTCCTATTTCGAGATAATGAGCGGATTCACCACAACAGGTGCCAGTATACTTACCGATATCGAAGCCCTTCCAAAAGGAATACTTTTCTGGCGCAGTCTTACCCACTGGCTGGGCGGGATGGGAATAGTAACTCTCGCTCTGGCGATCCTACCTGTTTTCGGTATAGCCAGCTACCAGATGTTCCGCGGAGAAGTCCCGGGTCCTTCCTCCGAACGGCTCAAGCCACGTCTGGCCCAGACCGCTAAAATATTATGGGGAGTTTATATCCTGCTGACACTGGCGGAAGTTATCTTACTGTCTTTTGGAGGAATGAGTATTTTTGACTCGTTCTGCCACGCCTTCGGAACCATGGCTACCGGGGGGTTCTCCACCAGGAATGCTTCTATAGCAGCATATAAAAGCGCATATATCGACTGGGTAATCGTAATATTCATGTTCTTCGCGGGTATGAACTTCATAATACATTACCAGATACTTTTCACCCGGAAATGGCGCCTTATAAAAAATGACAGAGAATTCAGGTTTTACGCCAGTGTCCTGTTGATAGCTATACTCCTAAGTACGGTCATTCTACAGACAAGAGGCCTTGCCCCAAAAGAACAGATAGTACAAAGTTACAGACACACTCCATTAAAAAGCAAGGTCCTGGAAAAACGAATGCTGCTGGAAGAACAGAAAATAAAAAATCCCGCCGAGACCCTCCGCTATGCGGCTTTCCAGATAGTATCCATAACCACTACTACCGGGTACGTCACCGCTGATTCCGATATGTGGCCGAATGTCATACGTTTTCTTCTTGTTCTTCTGATGTTTTTCGGCGGGTGCGCAGGTTCAACCGGCGGCGGAATCAAAATGACAAGAATAATGATAGGAATAAAAGCAGCCTGGCGAGAGGTAAAAACTCTGATACAACCACGCCTTATAATGCCTATAAAAGTAGCCAGCCATGAACTCAAAGAAAAACAGGTTGCCAACATCATAGGTTTTATAGGGCTTTTTCTATGTTGTTTTGTTATATTTTCCGCGATTATGAGTTTTCTGATAAACGACTTCACAACAGCGGTCACTTCGGTAGTCGCTACAATGTGTAATATAGGGCCTGGTTTATCAGGAGTTGGAGCAACGGAAAACTACTCCTGGATACCGGTATCCGGCAAATGGGTTCTTTCCCTTTGTATGCTTCTCGGTCGGCTTGAAATATATACTGTTCTTATCACCCTGAGTCCGATCTCCTGGAAAAAATAATATTCACTAGTATATTTCAACCGGTTAGGTACTCACCTCCTTTGCCGGTATTATTCGGGCTTCTCTTTCAGCCACAGAACATCATACCCCCCGAGTTCTACCCCGACGCTGCCTTGTTCTACCATATATATATTCTTTTTGCCGGAAAATATTTCAAATAATTTATCGGCAGAGGTTTCTTCCCTGACAAAAAGATCAATATAAACCTTCCGTTCTGAAACATTGACCATCTGTATTATCTTTTCCCTGGGATCTCTGTCGAAAGATTCAAGCACTTCCACCAAAATGGAATCATTTCCGGATTCCATGGTCCTTATGGCGGGGCCGTTAGGATCAAAAGCGGCTTGATACGTACATCGGGCGATAATCGTATTCAATGTCTGCATAATAATACTTTTTGAGTTATTTGGATCATTCAATTCGGTCATGAGCTTTTTTTCGGCGAATCTTTCCCGGTTCACGGTCCTGTTCTCATCAAGGTCTCCCTTATAATTAGGAGAACCGATGTAACTGTTAATGTAAAAAGCTCTCAATGCCCTGTGAGCCATACCCATCATAGCCACAACAATATATCGTTTCAGCTGAACCTCGAGACCTTCTTTGGATTTAGGATCATTTATCAGATCCCAGGGGGTCGCGCATATTTCATAAATTATCTCTTTCCCGGTAGAAAGCCTAGCTTTATTCGGCCTGGCCCCATATTTGCCGACAAGTATTATTTCCATTCTTTTAAGTTCATTCTCAGGTAAAATATTCATTATGGGTTTAAGCCCCATACCGTCATGAGACCCGAATACCAGCAGGAACTGTTTGACCCCGTATTCCACGATGGTCTCGACCCACTCACGGTAATAGCCGGCGTCCCCGGTAAGAACGGAATACACCGCCAGAGGAAAATGAACGAACTGATAAGCCATGTCGGCTTCGGGTTCTCGTTCGCTTCCGACATATTTAAAAGCCTCCTGTTGAGGCTCATTAACTTCGGCAACTGTAATGATCCCAGGTGCCGCTTCCTTAAGCACGGCCTGCATAGCCTGTATCAGTTTGTGGGTTTTTTTTTCATGTATACAAGTCGATCCTATCTCTTTCCATAAATATCCTATAGCGTCAAGCCGCAGAAAAGAAGCGCCTCTTTCAAGATACGCAAGAGCTATGATAAGCGCTTCCACGAACACATTAGGGTTCCTGTAATTCAAATCGACCTGTCGGGTCTCTTCTATCCCTTCTTTTTCCGCTCTGGAAAAAGTTGTCCAGACTTTTCCCCCTCCGAGAAGTTCTGACCTTTCAGGTATGATCTTTATCTCAATATCACACTTACCTGTCTGAAGCTGCCCTTCTATTATAACATCCATTTTCCCGGAAACATTACTTACTACCCTGTATTTCTGCGGATTATATTTTCCAAGAAAAGCTTTTATAAGGCTCTTCTTTTCTCCGTTGTCCGAATACTCGACTTTGACCACATGATAATCGGTAAGCAGGTCATATGCCCTGGGGCGTACCACTTTAGTGAAGGCTCCTTTTTTTTCAAGTTCCCTGCATTGCTCGTAAGTATACGCTATTACATAATCTTTATGGAACTCGTAACTTTCGCGGTATAGAGGATCATCTTCGGATATATGTCTTTGTATTAGAGCGTCCTGAATAAGACGATTATTTATAGAAGCGTGATTTTGCACAAAATCGAACATTATGCTCTTATCCCTGTTTATCCGATCGATATCTCCCCATGAACCCATTTCCGGAGATACCTGGCCGTAATTCTCCACGGAAAAACCCCTGTCAGCGTCCCAGGGATAAAAAGGAAGTATATGCACCAGATTCGTTCTGGTCCTGCCCAGAAAACGCCTTAATACTTGCAGGGGACTTCTTTTCCCGGTATCATCTATAATACTGTCCGGATAGCTTATAAGAACGTAATCTTTGCTTGAAACTTTTCTTATTCTACGCAATCTGCGCCGAGTTTCGCCGGACAATCCGAACTTGAACGCCTGGATAATAAAACCTATCTCCCTGATCATTATATCAGCATCTCGGGAGCTGTAAATATCTGTCAAAATATCCTTTAGGGCATTCAGCCTTTTATCGGGAACCGCTTCCGATAGAAGCGGATGCTCTCTTAAAACTTCTTTTATTATGCTGTAAAAAATATTACCTGTTCCTCCAGACCCTGAATATATAGCTACAAGGGCTTCCGCTATGTCGTTGATATCCTCGTCCGTTATAAGGTCCCGTACACTCTCGAAATAATATCCGATCACCGGTTTTAATTTTTTAATTGAAAAGCCGGGTATACCCCTGACCTCGAATAAGAGCCTCGCCGAAACCCTGGCGAGTAAAACCGTTTTTAGATCGCCGGACATTTCCCAAGCTGTTTCAGTTATTTTGATCAAAAAACGTTCAGCAATTCCATGAAGCCCTCCTTCATTGTTAACATGGGCCATTTTTTCTTTCGTGGACTTTTCTAATTTGAGAAGTTTCGGAGTAAATTGTGAAACAATATCTTTACAGTTCATTGTCTTTCATTTCCCCCGTAAATTAATTTATTGTAAGTTATCCGGGCAGCGGGATATTTGACCGATCATCAAAAACATTTTCTCTAAGTTATAATACCCAATAGACCGCTATATTACAAATAAGAACGATTTTTTTATTTATTGCCCCAGTTTATTCCCGAAACTTTTCTATCCCGAAGCGTGTCAAAGATAATTAAAGGGAGAAAACGATTCTTTTATATGACGATAATGGCGGAGGGGGAAACAAAGGAGGCTGATCATGTTCAGACCCACTATTTTTTTCCGTAAAACAGCGGTCTTTTTAGTCTGCCTGTCCCTGCTGCCGGCAACTACTGAGGTTTTCGCCGCTCGCTTACCCGGACATCACCAGGCGCGCTTTCTACCGGAAAAGCCGCGGTATAAACCGGTCCGCTTCAGGAATTACCGTGCCCGTTTTTTTTATAAAAACCCGCGGAACTTCTTCCGGCCTTTTTTAAAAGGTCTCAAGCATATTTACATGTCTGGATTGATAAACAGGCGCTTAAGCCCCACAGTGACGGTCATTCAGACTCCACCGACAAATACTGCTTTTCTTTCAGCTGCTATATTACAACCATCAGGAACTAATATTCTCCCGATAACCATTCTCAATCCTAACGGCAGCTACACTCAGGTAACATTAACAAAATACGGTGAAGGGTATATAGGCCCTCAGGGAGAATATTACCAGGGAAATCCTTCAATAGAACAATTGAAGTTTTTATACACCGAATGATCTCACTGCCGTGGCGGGATATACAGAAAACCAGCCGGCTTCATATCTTGCCACGCTTCGGTACCGATCTTTCTTTCCCGGTAATATATTTATTTACTCACAAATTTTTCCAAAAGATCACGCATCTGTTTTAAATAAGTCACGATACGTATCTCAAACCCTATAAGGATACAAAACCCCGTAATAACAGCAATGCTCATCCAACTGAAAAGATCCATTCTCCCTCCTTCCCATATTTCATATATCCCGTTCATACGCCTTTATAATCTAATACCCGATATAACAAAAGAGAATTCCGCACACTACACAATAAACATATGTTCTTTATATCATGATACACGATATACATCCACAATATTAATGCACCTATATTAAATATTGATTTTTAGGATTTTATGTTATAATATCTCAATTAAGGAGGACAAAAATGCACAGAACTCAGATACTATTTCCACACTGGCTTAATGAATATATAGATTTCGCGTCAAGTCAATGCAACATAAGCAAAGGTGAAATGATAAGGGCCATGACAAGCCTGGGTATTCTAGTCGGCATGAAAGCCCGAGGAGAAGAACCGGAAAATTACAATAAACTTATGTCAACTTTTGAAAATATACAGAAAAACTGTGGCAAACTGGATCTAGAGCAGATCTCAATGTTCCATGATGATCTGCATTATGAAACCCGGAAAGCGGTTGAAAACAGGCTGGAAAAGATCAAAAATAAAAAATAATATTAACAAAAACAGGAGGTTATAACATGATAACGATTTTGCCGGAAAGCCATGACAATGTCATAGGCATAAAAGCAAGTGGTAAAATAACGGATTCGGACTATAAAGAAGTCCTTATTCCAAAAGTTGATGAAATTTTGTCTAAATATGATAAAAGCAATTTTTTATATTATCTGTCCGATGAATTTGAAGGTTTCGAACTGGGCGCTATGTGGGACGATATGAAATACGGAATGGGACATCATGAAAAATTTGACAAAATAGCGTTTGTAGGCGGCCCCAAATGGATGGAATGGAGCAGCAAACTTTTTGGTCATTTTGTCGGATGTGAATTGAAAACGTACAAAAGCGATGAACTTAACAATGCGTGGGACTGGTTAAACTCATAACTTAATATTACCAGATAATAAAAAAAGGGAAGGCACAACACATGCCTTCCCTTTTTTGTGGGACAAATGTCCCATCTTTTTGTGTTATTCGACTTTCTATTTGTATTGCTTTAGCTTTTGTTAAAGCAATAAATACCTCGATATAAAGTAATTTTATCACACGTACCCATGAAAAACAACATAAAAAGTCAAGATTTTGTTTTCTTAACTTATAAGGAAAACCCGTTCTGGTTACATAATTACATCCTTCATTCCTTGAACCTGAATATTTATTACTTATTCCTGGTATGCTATAATATTTATTATGAACAAAGTTAAATATGAGATAGACCCGCATAACAGGCTTATATTTTCTGGAACTTCAAATAAGAAAGGCCCCTTAAAATTCAGAAAAATACTTGAAGGAAGATTTAAAACAGATAAGAACAATGTCCTGACCTATCATATAAAAAAACCGGCGGGCCGTGACCTTCCCCAGCAGATAAAATTGAACGGCACCTGGTCCCTAGATAAAGATCATAATCTCAAATTATCACTGAACAAATGGAACAAAGATACAGTAGGTTCTCTTACTATAAAAGGAGAGCTCATAGATGTCAAAGCCGGATCACTGGCCTTTGCGGTTACTACAAAGCGCTCTCCCTCCCGGGATACCACATATATTCTGAAACTAAAAGGCACATGGCGCGCTGATAAATATAATCGCCTTTCTTTCATTGTAAGAGATGAGAAAGGCCGGGAAGATCATTTAACTTTTAATGGGCGCTGGAACATAAATAAAAAGAACTCTATAACATACACATATAAAAAGTCCCGGTTAAGAACAAAAAGAAAAGAACTTAACTTATTAACCTTCAAAGGCTACTGGGATATAACGAAAAAACACCGTCTGACCTATATACTGAACAAAAAAACAAATTCTTCCTTTGATTTCAGGATAAATACAGGTAAAGCTCTTGAAAACGGTATGTTATACGAAATCGGCATAGGTTTAAACCGCGCGCTAAAAAAGATCATTATATCCGGGAAATGGAAAATAAACAAAAACATCGGACTTTTGTTAGAAATACAATATGAGAACGGCAGAACAAAAAATATTGTTTTCGGAGCAAGCTGCCGTGCGGGGAAAAATTCTGAACTGGATATAAAACTAAAAAACCGAAAAGGAAAAGATCTTGATCTGAATCTAAAAATATCAAAAACCTTATTTAAAGGAGAAGGCAGCGTCTATTTAACAGCTTTATTATCAGGTAAGGAAAAAAAAATAATTATCGGCGCTGGTCTCCTATGGTGAAATTTCGTAAAAAAAATCCTCTACGCCATATCCGGAGAAAAAACACCATATAAATGTTACTTCCGAAACTCTGCGGTTTTTTCCGCTACTATCACCCAATGACAAATATGCTCATATTCCCTGACAATAAACCCATTATCCTTTAGCCAGGCTCGAACTTTTTTCTTTCCGGTAAAAGAACCTTCATGCTTCCTGTTCTCTCTTGAATGAACCGCCTCGATCCTCTTTATGCCTTTATCATTAAAATCTGAAAGAATTATCTTCCCGGGATCAGAGAGCACTCTGTTTATCTCTGATAAGCTCTCCGGGATATTCTCGAGGTGATGCAATACTTCCACCATAAATATGGAATTGAAACTGTTATCCTTGAATTCAAGCGAAGATACATCCATACGGTACAAATCCAGATACGAAAGAAGCCCTTCCCCCGCGGCATTCAAAGCCGTGTTCTCCAGCATCTCTTCCTGCGTATCTATACTGGTCACATGATATCCGGATTTTGCCAGCGCTATAACGGTCACGCCGCGTCCTGAACCTACATCAAGTATTTTTTCACGGATCCGGCCAGCCTCATTTAACATAAAGTCCCTGCTGGCTAAAAAATCCATCCCCTGATCTTTATATAACTTCAGTCTTTCTTTTGCAATACTACTGGCTACCCGTATTTTTTCAGGAGTGATCTCTGCTATGTACTTCATAGTATATCCTCAATATTTGATAAGGTAATCCGCTACGGCTTTATATAAGGCGCTTACCGCCAGGATAGAACAATGTTTATGATCCTCGGGTACTTCCACAAGTATATTCATTATCTGTTTAGCGGATATGCCCAACGTTTCCATTATCCCTTTTCCCACAGCTAGTTCCGCTGCCACCGCTCCACAGGCTCTTGTAACGGCACATCCCTCAGTATAGAACTTTATATCTTCTATTATGCCGTTCCTTATAAAGAGATAGAATTCCATCTCGTCCCCGCAGGCTCCTTTAATGTACGCACTGGCAGTAGGATCGTTCATCCTTCCGAAAAACATCGTCTCACCAGCCTTTTTTAGAAGATAAGCTGGATAACCTTGCGTATTATCATCATTATAGGGCATCCCAGGCCTTCCTTATGATATTTGCGGTTTCGGTTTCCCCCATTTCCATTATGGTCTTTCCTTCCACCATTGCTTTAACGATATTCCTGTCAAAAGGGATCTTTCCCGCGATCTCAATTTTTTCTTTTACACAATAATCACTTATTTCAGCCTCCATATCCCTGTTAAGATCATACTTATTTATTATCATTTTCACGGGAACACCAAAATGGCGAACGGTACGTATAACCCTGTCAGCGTCATGTAACCCGGACATTGTAGGTTCCGTAACTATAAGCGCGACATCTACACCGGAGATCGAGGCAATAACGGGACATCCTATTCCCGGAGACCCATCAATAATGACCGTATCGGCACCTTGTTTTTCTGCTTCGGCTTTTGCGTACTTTCTGACCAGACTTACCAGTTTGCCTGAATTTTCCTGGGCTATACCAAGTTTCGCGTGGACCATGGTTCCGAACCTTGTTTCGGATACATACCATTCTCCCGTAAGATTATCCTTCATTTCTATTGCCCCGGCCGGACATATCCGTGAACAAAATCCGCAGCCTTCACACGCAACTGTATCTATATAAAGATCTCCGGTAACAGCTCCAAACCTGCATATTTCAGCACATTTGCCGCATCCGGTACAGATCTTTTTATCTATTACCGGAGTTTTGCCGCTTACAAAATTATCTTTTCTTTTAACTTCAGGCGCAAGAAGCAGATGTAGATCAGCCGCATCTACGTCACAATCGGCCATTACTTTATTTTCGGCAATAGCGGCAAAAGAAGCGGTTATAACCGTCTTCCCCGTTCCTCCTTTTCCGCTTATAACAACTATTTGTCTCATAATTAAACCCGTTTCTTAATAACTTCATACATTGTTTTGAAATTTTCCTTATATTCGGGAAAATCCTCCACAACCGCTCTGCCTCTGGAATAAGAAGACGCGATAGCTTCATCAAAAGGAATTTCCATCAATATAGGTATTCCTTCTTTACGGCAATATTCAAACGTCCGTTCATCCCCCAGATCTGACCGGTTGATCACTACACCGAAAGGGATATCCATCTTTCTTAAAACTTCCACGGCAAGCACAAGATCGTTCAGGCCGAACGGCGTAGGTTCGGTTACCAGAACACAATAATCCGACCCCTGTATGGAAGTAATAACCGGACATGTAGTACCCGGGGGAGCATCTATCACAACTATACCGTCCCGGTTAATAAGCTTTTTAACCTCCCTTATAACCGGCGGGGACATAGCTTCGCCTATGTTCAATTTGCCGGATATAAAAGATAGCTTTCCACGAAACCCCTCCTCAATAACCCCAATCTTTCTTCTGTTTTCTTTTATCGCGCCTTTCGGGCAAAAATACATACATGCGCCGCAACCATGACAAAGCTCTTTAAACACCAGAGCGGAGCCGTCCCTGCTTTCCTTTTTGGGAATAACCGCTATAGCGTTATATTCACAAACCTCCGCGCATTTACCGCAATAAACACATTTTTTTTCATCTATTTCCGGAACAACCGCGAATACGCTATGTGTACGGACTATGCTTGGTTTGATGAAAATATGAGCGTTGGGTTCTTCCACGTCACAATCTATCAGCTGAATTTTTTCTTTTCCCAAAGAAAGCGCCAGAGACGAGCTCACGGTGGTTTTTCCTGTTCCTCCTTTTCCGCTGGCAACTGAAATTATCACTCTTTTGCCTCCGGAGGCATCCCAAAATGAGATTTCACACTAGGTCCGTCAGTAGCTTTATACTTGCCCGCTTCATACGACTCAATAACTTCCTTTAGCTTCCCGAAAACTCCTGTTATTATTTCTATATTTCCGGCCTCAAGGGTCCTATACGCGTTAGGACCTACATTACCGGTAAGAACAGCTTTAACTCCCTTCTCTATTATCATCTGCCCTGACTGCACACCTACACCCCCCATTCCATCTTTGTTCTTATTATCGATAAATTCGGACTGAGATGTTTCTGTATCATGGACGACAAAATATTGACATCTTCCGAAACGGGGATCCACTTGACTTTCCAGGGTATTCCCCTGGCTGGTTATACATATTTTCATTCCAAATCTCCTTTTTTCATTTATCGTGGCCATCTTCCGAATGATCACATTCGGTCTTATCCAGCCCGTATCCTTTACCCGCACCGGGTGCACACAAACTTTCTCCGCCTTCCAAATTCCCTTTTGCTATTTTTTCTATTACCTCGTCCACTTTCCCGCTTATCCCGACCACTTTTTGTATCCCCTGTTCGGCAAAAAGCTGAACAGCCCTTTGCCCCATACCCCCGGCCACGATACAGTCAACACCTTTTTCATGAAAAAATTGGGGTAAATATCCGGGATGATGTCCCGGATTAACTATAGTTTCTTTTGCTTTTATACTGCTTCCTTCCATATCAACTATGGTAAACACCGGACAACGGCCAAAATGAGCGGAAACATTATCCCCGTCCGTAGATATCGCTATTCTCATATTATCCCTCCGTTCTGTCTTTTTCTGACTTATCCAACTCATTTATCCTGAGCTGAATATTTTCCATTTCATTTCTGAGTATTTCCAGCTCCCGGGTCAATTCCTCTTTCTCACCCGCGGCTGTACCAGAATTTCTCTGCCACCTTGTCAATCCGGTAGCATAATACATATTCCTTCTACCGCGGCCTCCCCGAGAAAAAGATCTTCCCATGCGTGGCCTTCCGTAAATACTATTTACCGGTTCCGCGCAAAAACCTCTGCCTCCACCGGTCATAGCCCCTCTCCCTTCCGGGCCCGTCCCATCTAAACCAGGCATAATACACCTCCTTTATTTTTTATTTTTACATTTTTCACATAAACCATAAAACTGTATTATATGGTTCCTTATGTCAAATTTGTACTTCTCTGAAAGCCCTTGCTCCGCTCGTTTAAGAAAATTCATTTCTTCATCTATAAATTCCGTATACGCTATGATCCTTTTGCATTCCACGCAAATAAGATGATGATGGTGCTCCCTGTTCTCTCCTTCCACAAGCTCGTACCTGGATCTCCCGTCGCCGAAATCGAACTTTATGACCATTCCCATCTGCGTTAAAATCTCGAGTGTTCTGTAAACGGTCGTAAGCCCTATATTAGGATATATTTTATGCACTTTCATATAAATATCTTCCGCGCTCAAATGCTCTTCTGTCTCACTCAGTAGATTTATTATGGCTTTTCTCGGAACGGTCATCCTGTACCCGCATCCTCTGAACTTTCCGCCCCATCCCGGACGATTCATATTTCCACTTCCCCTGGGCATAATATCCTCCTACCTTATTGAAAATGATTCCCATTTTCAATATTACACGAAAAAACATCTTTTGTCAAGAAACAGATGTTTAATGATTAATTAAAGGATCATTTTCCCAGAAAATACCTGATCCATATGTAACCGGTACAAATGAGCATGGATTGAGCGGTAAAACCAATACCGTATTTGAAAAAACGCTTGAAAGTCACAGGATACTTGTTCTTTTCGCTTATCCTCGCCATAACAATATTAGCTGAAGCTCCTATCAATGTCCCGTTGCCCCCCAGACACGCTCCAAGGGCGAGAGACCACCACAAAGGCTGAGCGATCTCGGCCTGTATGATAACAGGATCGGAGATCCCGGATGCCTGTGAAAAATATATCACGAACTGCCGGACTAGCGGGACCATTGTAATAACGAAAGGGATGTTATCCAGTATTGCTGAAAACACGGCACTTCCCCATAAAATGATTATACATACAAGAAAAAGATTTTTCCCCGCAAGATGAATAATATTATATCCCAGCCATTCCATGACACCGTTAACTTCAAGTGCTGCTATCATCATGAACATACCTATAAAAAAGAAAATTACACCCCATTCAACTCTCATGAGAGTATCTTCACTTTCAAAGCGGCAAACAAGAAGCATGAGCATACTCCCTGCCAGCGCTATAATCCCGGGCTCCATTCCCAGAATGCTATGCATGAAAAACCCGGCGAATATAAAGCTGAATACAACTAATGCCCGTATCATATTCTTTTTATCAACGATCGCAAGCTGCGGAACAGCTTCTGTCACCCTTTTCTTAACATCTTCCGGCACTTGAAATTTTTTATGGAAAAGAAGATACGCCGTGAAGATAAAAACACCGAACACTATAAAAACCACAGGACCCAGATTAACAAGAAAGCTGTTAAAAGACAAATTTGCCTGCGACCCGATGATTATATTCGGAGGGTCTCCTATAAGAGTGGCCGTACCTCCTATGTTGGATACCAGCGCCTCCATTATGACAAAAGGAACCGGGGATATTTCCAAAAGCTGCATAATGAGTATTGTTACTGGTACCAAGATTATTATGGTAGTAACATTATCAAGAAATGCTGAAAGTATAGCTGTGACCGTCAAGAGAAAAAGCATTATCAGCCACGGATCCCCTTTAGCCTTCTTAGCTACGCCTATGGCTATCCACTCAAAGAACCCGGTCTTTGAGATAATATAAACACTGGTCATCATCCCCACAAGAAGAAAAATGACATTGAAATCTATAGCCGCCACGGCTTCCTCGAACGAGACCAGTCCCAGGAACAATACAAGCGAAGCTCCGAGTATGGCTATTATGGTCTTATTCACCTTCTCAGTGGCTATAAGGTAATAAGCGGTCAAGAAAATACCTACAGATAATAGTGCCTGCATCTTTTACGCGTCCTTCCGCTTGATCTAAAAAAACAATATCTTATCTATTATACAAAATCTATCTATAACCCCGGCCAGTTCTCCCTCTTCATCTGTCATAAAGAGCTTGGCCCTTTTTCTAACAGTCATTTCGAATATAACTTCCAGAAGAGTATTGTCTTTACGGATAGAGCCCCCTCTTTCAGTAAAAATATCCCTCACTTTGAGATCTCTTTTTATGCTGAAATATTTTTCGAACGGATCTATATGCCTTACGAACGATATAGTGTTCAGCTGCTTGAAAAAATCAGGCATCCCGTATTCAAAAATGTCACAACATGATATTTCGCCGCGGAATTTATTGTTCCCGTCAACTACCGGGAGAATATCACTTCTTTTCAGGTGCATTGTACGGGTAACTTCCTCTACGGACGTATCAAGGCTGACATAATTGACAACGGGACGGGCTATGTCCCTGGCAAGTATCTGCTCCGTAGTTTCTATGTCCTTTCTTAGAAAGCTTTGCAGCAGGTCTTTTATATTTTCCGGATCCTTGAAGAGAACATCTCCGTCCCCTGCATCGTTCAGGAAACGGATAATAGCTGACATCGTCTGCAATATTATATACGGTTCATCCGGTGATGATATCATAAGGAATATAAAACGAACCGGCTTACCGTCAAGACTCTTAAACTCTATTGCTTCCCTGCATACCGCCATTGCCATTGAAAAACGGCCCCAGCCTTCTATGCGCGCGTGAGGAAAAGCCAGACCATTCCCTATACCTGTCGTCTGGAGAGACTCCCTTTTCATTACCGCTTCCCATGCGTCATCAATACTGACAGGATATTTTTCCACTACTTTATCCATAAAGACCCTCGATATCAAAGCCTTTACGGCATCTCCTCTGGTCTTCACATCAAGATCAGGAATTATTAGATCTGAATTCAAGTATCGACTTATATCTATCATAACATTAAATGTTCCTAAATTATTTCCCAGGGAAAGAGATGATTTCTCTCAAGCTCCAGAAGTATTTGTATTATTTTTTTGACGCTGGAAGCGCTCATGAACCTGTCTATCACCCCATCAACATGCAATAACTTGGATAACTGTGCCATTAACTTGAGATGGATCATCATGCTCGGAGCACATATCATGAAAAATAAATTTACTTTTTTACCATCGGGGGCTTCAAAATCCACTCCGCCCGTTGATCTTGCCAGAATAATATTTGGTTTAGAAAATAAATCCGGGCTTGGTTTCCTGGGATGCGGAATAGCTATGCCGTTACCTACGGCGGTACTAAGCATATTTTCCCTCGCGATCAATTCTTCTTTCAATTTTCCGACATTATTCGATATCCCCTGTGCCAGTTCCGCTATCTCAAAAAGAACGTCTTTTTTTTCATCGGAAGAAAGTTCCAGTTCCATCAGCTCCTCGTCAAAAAGCCTGGATAAAGGGGTAAGATCGTTAGCCCCTACCAGCAAACTGTCTAATTCTTCCTCAGGCACCCTAATAATATCCTTTTGAAGATATCTATCTATGGCATCAAGATGAAACCGCCACTGGCTGCCTATTTTTACCCCGGGCAATTCACCTTTCTGGGCCATTTTCAAAACGGTCTTTTCATTCAATTTCATATACTCGGCTAATTCCTGAGTGGTCAAAATCTTTTCTTCTCCCACTATTTCCCCCTATTTTTAGGAATTATATTAACTTATTTTGACCTTCCCCCCAAAAACAGTGCCACTTGTAATTAGAGTGCAAGTGTGTTA